>DASTSZ010000270.1:0-5974 GCA_035760425.1 Candidatus Eiseniibacteriota bacterium
GCCTCATGGGACCCGTTCGCATGCCCTACCGCCGCGTCTTCGCGCTCCTCACCTACGTGGGGGAACGGCTCGGCCCGGGGAGGGACTCGTGAAGAAGAAGCACCACGACGCTCCCGAACACGCCGCCGAGCCGAAGCCCGACACGGCGCCCGTGGGGGACGGTCCCGACGCGCCGGACGACGCGGCCGCCGAGTTGAATCGGCTCCGCGCGCGCGAGGACGAACTCCTCCGCGCGCTCGCGGAGTTGCAGAACGTGAATCGCCGGCGGAAGCAGGAGGCCGATCTCGCCTTCCGATACGCCGCCGAGCCGTTCCTGCGCGAACTCCTCCCGGTGCTCGACGACTTCGAACGAACGCTCCGCGCGCTGCCGCCGGGGGACGATCCGCTCCGCGCCGGCGTGGCGCTCGTGCACGACCGCCTCGCGAAGATTCTCGAGCGCGAAGGGCTCGAGCCGATCCGACCGCAGGGCGAGCCGTTCGATCCCGAACTCCACGACGCGATCGCGCACCTGCCGATTCCCGGCGCCGAACCCGGGACCGTGGTCGAAGTCGCCGTGCCCGGTTACCGCTACCGCGACCGCGTGCTCCGTCACGCGAAGGTCGTCGTCGCCGCGGCGCCGAGCGAGGCCGCCTCCGCGCCCGACGCCGGAGCCGGCCTGTGAGCGTGAAGCGCGACTACTATGAAGTGCTCGGCGTCGAGCGGGGCGCCTCGCCCGAGGAGTTGAAGAAGGCGTATCGGAAGCTCGCGCTCCAGTACCACCCCGACAAGAATCCGGGCGACAAGCAGGCCGAAGAGCGCTTCAAGGAAGTCGCCGAGGCGTACGACATCCTCAGCGACTCGGAGAAGCGCGCGCGCTACGACCGGTTCGGCCACGCGCCGGCGGGCGCCCCGAGCGGCGGCGGTTTCGAGGGCTACCAAGGGTTCGATCTCTCCGACGCGCTCCGCGCCTTCATGCGCGACTTCGGCGGGTTCGGCGGCGGCTTCGGCGACATGTTCGAAGGCGAATCGCCGGGGCGCGGCCGCGAACGGCGCGGGAACACGCTGGAGCTTCGCCTTCGCCTCACGCTCGAGGAAGTCGCGACCGGCGTCGAGAAGCGCGTGAAGGTGCGCCACATGCGCGCCTGCGCCACCTGCGCGGGGAGCGGCGCGAAGAGCGGCTCGGGGAAGAAGACCTGCACCGTCTGCCGCGGCGCCGGCCAAGTCCGGACGATGCAGCGCTCCATCTTCGGCCAGGTGATGAGCGTCATGACCTGCGAGCGCTGCCGCGGCGAAGGGACGATCATCGAGTCGCCCTGCCCGACCTGCTCGGGCGAAGGGCGCGTGCGCCAGCAGTCGGAGATCTCGATCAAGGTGCCGGCCGGCGTCTCGACCGGGAATTACCTGCCGCTCGCGGGCATGGGCGACATCGGCCCTCGCGGGGGACCGGCGGGGGATCTCATCGCGCACATCGAAGTGGAGGAGCACGCGCTCTTCCTACGCGACGGCGAGGACCTGGTCGTCGAAGTGCCGATCAGCATGGCGCGCGCCGCGCTCGGCGGAAAACTGGAAGTGCCGATCCTCGGCGGGGGTCGCGCGGCGATCGACGTGCCCGCCGGAACGCAGACCGGGAAACTCCTCCGACTCCGGGGGAAGGGCCTCAAGAGCCTGCAGCGCTCGGGGACCGGGGATCTCCTCGTGCGGCTCGTGGTCGCGGTGCCGGCGAAGCTTTCCGACCGCGCGAAGAAGATCCTCCAGGAACTCGAAGGGCTCCCCGAATCGAAGACGCCTCCACCTCGGCGCCCCGAAGCCGAGGACGACGGGCGCTGAGGCGCGCGTGCGCGCTCCGCGCCGCCCCGACTCGCTGTTCTGGGTCGATCCCGCGCGCGTCGCGGGGAGCCGGCTCACGCTCGACGCCGAGGAGTCGCGTCACCTGCTCCGCGTCTTTCGAGCGGAGACGGGAACGCTCTTCGAAGCGACCGACGGCGCCGGGATTCACTACGCCTGCCGGCTCGTGGACGAGCACCACGGCGAAGCGCGCGCGGAAATCCTCTCGCGCACGGAAGGCGCGGGCGAGTACGCGCCCGCGATCCATCTCCTCGTCGGACTCCCGGAGACCCGCGCCGTCGAAGTGATCGTGGAGCACGCCGTGCCGCTCGGCGTGGCGTCGATCGTCTTCGCGGCCTGCCGGCGAAGCGGTCGCGACGAACTCGGCGAGGCGAAGATGGAGCGCATGGAGCGGATCGCGATTGCCGGCGTGAAGCAGTCGCTTCGGTCGCGGCTCCCGATCCTCGGCACGACGCCCAACTTGCAGACGGCGCTCGAGGCCGTTCCTCGAGGGCCCCGATTCGTGGCGGACGTCGCCGGCGGGGGACCGATCGATGGGCTGAAGGACTCGCCGCAACTTCCGGTCACATTGGCGGTTGGCCCCCCTGGAGGCTTCGACGACGGGGAGGCCGCCTCCCTCCGAGCGGCTGATTTTCAGCCGATCTCGCTTGGTCCCAGTCGCTTAACCACCGAAACGGCCTCGCTGGCGATCCTCGGTGTGGCCCGCAACGCTATTATTTACAATAAATTGCCGCCGATTTGACAAATCCGCTCCGGCGGGCTATCTTCTTTAGCGTTAGGCGAATGCTGCCCACGGAAGTGGGCAGCTTGCATTTCACGTCAAACCCGTGTGAGGAGGCGATACATAGGATGCCCGGCATCAGGGTCAAAGAAGGCGAGTCCTTCGAGAGTGCCCTCCGCCGGTTCAAGAAGAAATGCGAGAAGGCTGGAGTTCTCGCGGATCTGCGGCGTCATCAGCACTTCGAGAAACCGAGCGAGCGGAAAAAGCGGAAGTTGAATGCCGCGAAGAGAAAGATGATGGCTCGTATGAAGGTGGCGGACTAACAGCCCTCTTCACCGAGCGGCAAACCCGACGGGAAACCGGCTCGAGCCGGTTTCCCGTTCGTCTCCTGGGCCGGCGACCGGCTCGGCCCCTCACCCCCGGAACGATCGACATTAACGACAGCCTATCGCGCCACCTTTCCGAGCGCCTCGACGCGCCCGGGCGGGACGGCGCCCGCGAACACGCCGAAAGCGTCCTCGAATTCCAGGTCGCGCTCGACGCCATTGCGGGCCGCTGCCGTTCCACGCCGGGACGCGACCACGTGCGCGCGCTTCGACCGCTGGAGCGGATCGAGAAGGCGCGCGCCGAGCAGTCCGTCTACGCCGACCTCCTGGCCGCGCACGCCGTCGCGGACCCGCCCCCGACCATCGCGCCGCCCGACGTGCGGCCGCTCTTGGGGCGGCTCCGCCACGAGGGCGCGACGCTGCGGGGCGAGGAACTCTGGCTCCTCGCGACGCTCTTGGAGCAGGCGGGACTCGTGGCCGCGTGGCGAGCGCGAGGCGGGAAGTCGTACGAAGGACTCGGCCGTCTGCTCGACGGGCTCGATCCGCTCGACGGATTGCGGCGCGACCTGGTCCGCGCCATCGATCCATCGGGCGTGGTGAAGGACGACGCCTCGTCCGACCTCGCGCGCGCGCGCCGCTCCATCCGCGCGCTCCGGGAGCGGATCGCGAACCGGCTGGAATCGGTCTTGCGGTCGCTGGGGCTGGCGGAGAGTTTCGTCACGCTGCGCGAAGGGCGCTACGTCGTTTCGGTGCCGAGCGGGAATCGCCGGTCGGTGCCGGGACACGTGCTGGGTCACTCGGGCTCGGGGGCGAGTGTTTTCGTCGAACCGCGCGACGTGGCGGAGGCGAACGAGGAACTCGCCGATCTCGAGATCGAGGAGATGCGGGAGGTCGAGCGGATCCTGCGCGAGCTGTCGCTGCGCGCGCACCGCGATCATCCCGCGATCGAGCGCGACTTCGAGATCCTGGCGCGGCTCGACGGCGCCGAGGCGGTGACGGCGTGGGCGCGCGAATCGGGCGCGACGATGCCGGAGCTCTCGGACGACGAGGAGCGCGTGCTCGAATACCGCGCGGCGCGTCATCCGATTCTGGTGGAGCGCCACCGGCGGGGCGAGATGGGATCGCCCGTCGCGCTCGACCTCAGGCTCGACGCGAGCGATCGCGTGGTGCTCGTGACGGGCCCGAACATGGGCGGGAAGACGGTCGCCATGAAGACCGTGGGACTGCTCGCGCTGCTGGCGATGACGGGCCTGCCGGTGACGGCGTCGTCGGGAACGCGCGTTCCGTGGTTCGACCGCTTGCTCTGCGACATCGGCGACGAGCAGTCGCTCCAGGACGACGTGAGCACGTTTCTCTCGCATCTGCGCCGCCTCGGCGAGGCGGTGCGGCTCGCGACGTCGACGAGCCTCGTGCTCCTCGACGAACTCGGATCGGGAACGGATCCGGCCGAGGGCGCGGCGCTGGGCCGGGCGATTCTCGAATCGATTCGCGACCGCGGCGCGCTCTGCGTGGCCACGACGCACTTCGGAAGTCTGAAGACGTTCGCGCACGACGCCGACGGCGTGCGAAACGCCTCCATGGCGTTCGACGAGGAGGCGCTTCGCTCGCTCTTCCGCCTGGTGGTCGGGGTCCCGGGCGGCAGCCGCGCGCTTCAGGTGGCCGAGCGGTTCGGCATGGACGAGTCGGTCCTGGCCCGCGCGCGGGCGCTCCTGCCGAAGGGCGAGCAGGATCTGAACCGACTCATCGAGGAACTGGGCCGACTGCGGAAGGAAGCGGAAGCCGAGCAGGCCGAACTCGCGCGCACGCGCGCGACGCTCGCGCTTCGCGAGGGCGAATTGAAGACGGCCCGCGACCGGCTGGAGGCGGAGCGGAAGGAACGGAAGCAGAGCGAACTCGAAGCGCGCCGCGAACTCCTGCGAACGCTCGAGCGCCAAATCGACGAGTACCGGAAGCGGCTTCGAACCGAGGGAAAGGCGAGTCACGAGACGCTCCGCGAGGTGCGCGGCGCGGCCCGTTCCATCGAGGAAGCGATCGAATCGGAGACGGAGCGGCCAACGATGCAGGCCGGACCGCCCGTCCAAGAGGCTGCTCCCGGGGACCATGTGTCGATTCCGGCCCTGAACGCGACGGGGGTCGTGCTCTCGACGCCCGACGGCGACGGACGGGTGCGCGTGAAGATCGGCGGCGCGACGGCGGTGCTCCCGATGGCGCAATTGCGCCGTGCGGGCGGCGCCGCCGAGGCGCGCGCCGCGGCCGACGCGGGCGCGAAGCGGGCGGCCGATCGCTCGGCCGAACGCGCGAGCGGCGGCGCTCCGCGGCGCGCGGCGGGCGGCTCGAGCCACGACGTGGAGGAAGTCGGCACCGAGATCGACGTCCGCGGCTTCGAGGCCGACGACGCCGTTCGCGCGGTGGAGCGATTCCTCGAGGACGCGGCCATGAGCGGACACCAGACGGCGCGCATCATCCACGGAAAAGGGAAGGGCATCCTGCGCGATCAGATGAAGCGCTTCCTTTCGCGAAACTCGCTCGTGAAGGAGTTTCGGCTCGGCGAGATGGGGGAAGGGGGCACGGGCGTCACCGTCGTGACGCTGTCGTAGGAAGGCCATGAATCCGCTCGGCGCCGAAGAGGCGAAAGAAGCCGTTCGCGCCGCCACCGACATCGTGCAGCTGATCGGCGAGAAGGTGCGGCTGCGGCGGGTCGGCACGCGATGGAGCGGGCTCTGCCCCTTCCACAACGAGAAGACACCCTCGTTCACCGTGAATCCGGAGCGGCAGATCTGGCACTGCTTCGGGTGCAGCAAGGGCGGCGACGTCTTCGCTTTCCTGATGGAGACCGACAAGGTCACCTTCCCGGAGGCGCTCGCGATCCTGGCCGAGCGCGCGGGGATCGAACTCCCGAAGGGGGGCGGCGGTCCCGGCGCGGTCGTCCGCGATCGGCTGCTGCAGGCGAACGCGCTGGCGAGCGACTTCTTCCAGCGCTCGCTTCGCGAGCCGGCCGGGACGAAGGCGCGGGAATATCTCGCGGGGCGAGGGTTCGCCGGGGAGATCTTGGACGTCTTCCATGTGGGGTGGGCGCCCGACCAGTGGGAGGCGCTCGGAACGG
>DASTSZ010000271.1:0-2494 GCA_035760425.1 Candidatus Eiseniibacteriota bacterium
TACATCCCCATGCCGCCGGCGGCGAAGATCGCGGTCGCGCTTGTCCCGGCGCCGATCTTCGGCTGGTACATCTGGCGCTGGATGCAGGCCGTTCGGGGCCAGGACGAACTACAGCGTTTGATCACGCTCGAGGCGCTGGCGTTTGCCTACCCCGTGTCTCTCCTCCTCATCCTGACGCTCGGGCTCATCGAGATGACCGGGCTGATGAAGCGCGACCTCCTGAGCTATCTGCAGCTCTGGCCCCTCGTCTTCTGGTTCTACTTCATCGGGCTCATCATCGCCCGCCGCCGCTACGCGTGAGGACGAGGCCGCGATGAAGAACCGATTGCGCGTGCTCCGGGCGGAGCGCGATTGGACGCAGGCCGATCTGGCGACGCGGCTCGGCGTGTCGCGCCAGACGATTCACGCGCTCGAGGCGGGGAAGTACGACCCGAGCCTCCCCCTCGCGTTCAAGATCGCGAAACTCTTCGACGCCCCGATCGAGTCGATCTTCGATCCGGACGGCGAGGCGGCGTGACGGAAGGTCAGCGGGCGGCGGGCTTCTCGGTGAGGCGGTCGAGGACGCGTTCCAAGAGCGGATAGACGGCGGCGAACCGCGCGGGCGCGCCGAGCAGGTCCTCACGGCGCGGAATCGGCGCGCCGGCGTCCGGCCCCGCGGCGCAAATCTCTTCGGCGTCGAGCATGGCGCCCACGCTCTCCGCGGTCGCCTCGAGATGGAACTGCAGCGCCAGCACCAGCGCCCCGCCGCGCGACGGGCCGCCGTCGAACTCGATCTCGAACGCTTGGTTGGCGCAGTGGTCGCTCTCGGCGAGGTGGATCGCGCCGCTCGGCAGCTCGAAGGTCTCGCCGTGCCAATGAAGCGGCGTGAACGTCGCCGGCATGCCTTCGAACGTGCGCGATCGCGCCGCCTCCCGCCGTAGCCGAACCGGATACCAGCCGATCTCGGACGACGCCATTCGCTCGACGCGCCGTCCCAGCGCCGACGCCACCACCTGCGCGCCGAGGCATATTCCGAGAACGCGGCGGTCGGTCTGAATCGTCTCCCCGATGAGCCGCTTCTCACCCACGAGCCAAGGGTGGATCGCCTCGTCGTTGGCGCTCATCGGTCCGCCCAGCACGACGAGGAGGTCGAACGCGTCGACCGCCGGAAGCGGCTCGCCGCGATCGAGCCGCGTGGTCTCGAGCGAGTGGCCGCGCGCCTTCGCCCACGCGACGAGCGAACCGGGCCCTTCGCTCGCCACGTGTTGGAGCGCGCGGATCCTCACTCGCGGGGCCCCATGAGCGTGTGGGCGAGCGTGCCGGCGGGATCGCTCAGGGAGAACGTCACCGCCGCGAGCGGCCGGTTCGGGCTCTGCCCCGGGTTCACGCAGACGGTCTCGCCGATCCGGTCCCAATAGCGGCCGGTCACGGCGGGCGATTCGTGAATGTGGCCGTGGAGCGATAGGGGCGGCGAGCGGCGCTCCAGGAAGCGGCGCGATTCGCGCGAGCCGACGTGGACGCGGCCGTGCAGCTGGTCGCAGGCGGTGCCGTAGGGCGGGCCGTGGAACATGCCGATCATGCGCGAGCCGTCGGCCGGCCAGCGCCGATCGAGTTCGGCGAACTCGGCGGCGAGGGTCTCCTCGCGCTCGATGCCGACGAAACTGAAGGGATGAGATCCGCCGACGGTGTCGCTTCGAAAGCCGTGCCAGCGCGTCGCGGGCCCCAGGCCCTCTTCCCAGCGCTCCCAGTCCTTGAGCGCGAAGGGGCTCACCGGAACGCACGCCATGCCGGCGAGCGACCAGCCGTCGAGGAGCTTCACGATCTTCCGGTGCGCGTGCTTCAACTTCGGGAGCCCGGATCCTTCCAAGCGCGGCACGTGGCCCGACCAGTCGTCGTTCCCCATGATCCACCAGACGTCGGCGGCGCCCGCCTCCGCGAAGTAGGCCCGGAAGAGAGGAAGGAAGAAGTCGTCGTAGAAGGCGCGCTGCTCGGCGATGGAGCCGTGGCGCGCGAGGTCGCCGCCGAGAAGAATCGCGCGCGCCCCGACCCGACGCGCCCACTCGAGCGTCTCCCGGTAATGGGGTTCGCTGCCGTGGAGATCGGAGGTGTAGAGGACGTCGGCGTTCATGCTCGGCCGCGCGCGGCGCTCAGTCGTTCGCGCGGATCTCCGTCAGGAGCCAGCCCGCCTCGCCGACGGCGCGCGCCTGGAGCGCGACCTCGACCTCGCGGCGGCTCTTCACGCCGCCCCACTCGCCCACCCAGCGCGCCCACGCCCGCGCCGTCCGCTTCTTCGGGTCGACGTCGCACCGGACGATCTGGAATCGATGCGAGACGACCAAGCGGAGCTGATCATGGATGAGAAACGCGACCGCCCCGAGCGTCGGCGCGGTAGCGGGCGGCGAGCCCGGCTTCATCGCGACGCGGACGACCGCGCTGTCGCAGAGCGAGGCGAGCGCGTTGGCGTCGGCGCCGCTCCAGGCGCGTTCGACCGCGGCGAAGAGTTGAAGGGGCGTGG
>DASTSZ010000272.1:0-2398 GCA_035760425.1 Candidatus Eiseniibacteriota bacterium
GATCTTTGCGAATACGGGATTCCAGTATTCGCCGGCGACGACGCCCTTCGCCGAGACGAGCACGACGCCGGTCGGCGCGGCGCAGCTCGGGAATCCGCGGCTGCCGCTCGACTACATCCACCTCGCCATCGCCGCGGGCGCGGGGTTGGTGGCGCAGGTGAGCCCGGCGCACGGAAAGCTCTTCGTGAAGACGATCGAGAAGGCGCTCGCCTGCCCGACGACCGCCGTGGTCTTCGTGCCGGCCCCCTGCATCAGCGGCTGGAAGTTCGACGACGGCGAGACCGTGCACCTGGCCGAACTCGGCGCGCAGTGCGGCGCCTATCCGGCGTTCGTGTGGGAGAAGGGAAAGGGCGGCTCCGTGAAGGACTGCCCGGCGGAGGCGACGGAGCGTCCGGCGATCGAGGAGTTCATGGGGCTGCAGCGGCGGTTCCACCACCTGGTGCAGAAGGATGCGGAGACCGGGAAGTTCCGCGCGCGCGACGGCCGCGAGGCCGATGTGGAGCGGCTGAGGGCCTGGACGCAGTCGAACGTCGAGCGGCTCTACGGGCTCGCGGAGTTGCGGTAGGCGCCGATCGAAGTGAGGCAAGCGCTCGATTCGCGGAGGAACTCCGTCCCGATCAAGGTCGCGCCACTCGACAAGGCGTAGCGGTAGATGCCGGGGTTCACCCGCGAATGCAGTAGTCGCGCGATGCGACCCTCGGTGCCGCCGCTCGCGGCGCGAAGCCGACGGAAAGCGGAGGCCCACGAATCCGGCGCCTCGCCCTTGCCCGACCATCCCTTGAGGCGCTTCGCGTCGAGCGAGATCATGCGGACGAGGTGAGCCGGCGCCGCAAGGTCAGCGGGTGTGACGTCTTCCAACCTCCGATTCACCGACACATACCGCGTCGTTTCGGCGATCAGCGTATCCAGCGGAGGGCCCCACCCGACGAGCACCACCGTCACCGGCCCGGGCCGTTCAACTCCGCCCCGAATGGTCGTGAACAGCGAGTCCCTCTGGGCGAGCGCCGAGCGAAGGGCGCGATATCCGGGCATCCCCTTCGTCTTCAGGTCGATGAAGAGCCAGAAGCGCCCACCCCCGGGCATGATCTCGCCGCAGCGACTCTTCCGCTCCGCCAACCACCGCAAGTAGCTGGTCTCGAAAGTAAGGTCCGGCCGGGTCACTTCCCGATCGTGGCCCAAGAGCAACTTGCCGCGAACGAACTGCAGGTCGACTTCGACACCGGTGTAGCCGCGCATCAGGGCGCCGTAGAGCATCCCTGAGGTTCGTTGGTCGTTGTGGGAGTAGGCGGGCAGGTAACGAGCCGGGACGCACGGCTCGTGGAACGGCAACCCCGAGCGCGCCTCAACGGCGCTTGCCGTGAAGAGCAGCCCGGCGACGAGCACCACAAACGGAGCGGTTCGGTGAGCAAATCTGGTAATCACTCGGCCTTCCCGATCGCCTCGATCTCCTCGACCGACCGATAGACCGGCCGCCCCAGACTCGCGATCAAGTCCCTCTCGCGATTCGCGCCCGGCGACTCCGCGATCAGCAGCAACGCGTCGCACCGGCTCACCACCGCGAGCGAGATCTCCATGATCGCGGCGTATCGCTCCGGCGATTCCTCCGGATGAAGCCGATCGACCACCGGCAACGCCACGTCCATTCCGATCACCGGCACGTGGCCGAGCCTCCGCACCGCCGCCGCGGCGTCGTGCATGGCGGCGAGATTCCGGCGGCGGCCCTCCTCGGTGGGGGCGCTGTAGGGCCCGGCGACGGCGATCAAGCGCGGCGGCATTCCTCGATCCTAGCAAACCTGGAATTCGCCCGCCCGCGGCGCTAGAGTCGCCGGGTCATCCGTTCGTCCCGCCGCCGACGCGAAGCGTCGCACGCGAACCGAGGAGCCCTCCGATGAGCGCCGAACGCCCGCCCATGAACCGCCGCCGTTTCATCCACGTCCTCGCCGCGAGCGGCGCTGCCGTCATCGCCACCGGCCTCCCGGGCGCGAAGGCCGCGCCGCCGCCGAAGGCCGCCGCGCGCAGGCCCGCGAAGCCGCTCCCGCCCGCGATGAACCGGGAACTCCAGAACCAGGAGAAGTCGGTGGCCGACATGCTGAAGGTGATCCGCGCCTACGAGCTCCCGCCGGGAAGCGATCCGGCCTTCACGTTCCGCGCCATGCGCGCGCGTCGCGGGGGCCGCCGATGATTCGCGACGACGTCTTCTTCCTCTCCGCCGCCGAACTCGGCCGGCAGATCCGCGCGCGCCGCCTCTCTCCGGTGGAACTGACCGAGGGATATCTCGCGCGAATCGCGAAACACGCGCCGGCGCTCAACGCCTTCGCCACCGTCACGCCTGAGATCGCGCGGGAGCAGGCGCGGATCGCCGAGCGGGAAATCTCACGCGGAATGATCCGGGGCCCGC
>DASTSZ010000273.1:0-2503 GCA_035760425.1 Candidatus Eiseniibacteriota bacterium
CGCGCGAATGCCCAGACCGAAGTCGTGGCCGGCGACGTCGCCGCGCCCGCGACACTGGGGCCCGCTCTCGAGGGTGTCTCGACCGCGTATTACCTGATCCACTCGATGGGTGCGGCGGGGCACTTCGTGACGCAAGATCGCGCGGCGGCGGAAGCGTTCGGCGCGGCCGCGCGCGCGGCCGGCGTTCGGCGCATCGTCTACCTGGGAGGGCTGGGCGGCGAGACGGAGCTATCCGAGCACCTCGCAAGCCGGCAGGAGGTCGGGCGGGTCCTGGCCGCCTCCGGCGTTCCCGTCATCGAGTTTCGCGCCTCGATCATCATCGGATCGGGTTCGTTCTCGTTCGAAATGGTCCGCGCGCTTTCGGAGCGGCTCCCCGTGATGGTGACGCCCCGCTGGGTGCGCACCCCGGCGCAGCCGATCGCCATCGAGGACGTGTTGAGCTACTTGCTTGCCGCGCTCGACGCGCCTCCCGACGTGCGAGGCGTCTTCGAAATCGGCGGCGCCGACCGCACCTCGTATCTCGGCGTCATGGAGGAGTACTCGCGCCAACGAGGGCTTCGCCGCCTGATGATTCCCGTCCCCTTCCTCACGCCGACGCTTTCGAGTCTCTGGCTGCGGCTCATCACGCCGCTCTATGCCCCCGTCGGCCGCGCGCTCATCGAAGGGGTCCGGAACGAAACCGTCGTTCGAGACGACCGCGCGCTTCGCGTCTTCCCCGTGCGGCCGAGGGGGCTTGTCGATGCGGTCCGCCGCGCGCTCGAGAACGAGGACGGCGAGTTCGCCGCGACGCGTTGGAGCGATACGTTCGCGTACCAATCGAGCGAAGCCGCGAAGACGTATCGTACGCGCGTGATCGACTCCCGAGCCGCGCGCGTGCGCACGACGGCCGAGGCGGCGTTTCGTCCGATCGAGCGGATCGGCGGCTCGAACGGCTGGTACTTCGGCGGCGCACTCTGGTGGCTGCGCGGATGGCTCGACATCCTCGTCGGAGGCCCTGGGCTTCGCCGCGGCCGCCGCGACCCGGCGCACTTGCGTCCCGGCGACACCCTCGACTTCTGGCGCGTGGAGGCGTGCGAGCCGCCGCGGCTCTTGCGCCTTCGGGCGGAGATGAGACTCCCGGGGCGTGCATGGCTGCAATTCGAGGTCGCCGACGTCGGGATCGGGGAGGTCGAGATCCGCCAGACCGCGCTCTTCGATCCGAAGGGCGTCTTCGGGCGGCTCTATTGGTACGCGCTCGTCCCGTTGCACGCCCTCGTGTTCGGCGGAATGCTGCGCGGGATCGTTCGACAGGCGGCGCCCTCGGCGGAGCCGTCCGTGCGGGAAGCCCGGACGTGAGCGAGTCCACCGACAAGGCGCGCCAAGCCGAAGCGACGCGGATCCTCCTTCGCGGACGCTCCGCCGCTCGAGGGGAGCGCGAAGCGAGCCGCGACTTGCTGGCCGCGATGCTCGACGAAGAACTCGGAGAGCTGGCGCGCGCCGCCGACCGCCGCGAACGCGCGGATCACACGGTCGATTCCAAGGCGATCCTCCAAGACCTCTACCTGCGACTCATCGACGCGACGAAGGCCGACTGGAGCGACCGGGCGCGATTTCTCCAGATCGCGGCGCGAGCGCTGCGGATCCTCCTGGTCGAGCAGGCGCGCGCGCATCGCGCGGGAGGTCGAGGGGTCGCGTGGCGGCGGGTCGCGGTGGTGCCGGGGCTCCTTCACCCTCCCGTGCCGACGGTCGATCTGGCCGTCTTGGGCGCCGCGCTCGAGAAGCTCTCGAAGCGGGACGCCCGCGTCGCGTCCGTCGTGGAGATGTTCCTGCTCGCGGGTCTCAACGTCCGAGAAATCGCCTATCTCCTGAGCGTGTCGGAGAAGACGGTCGACTCCGACGGGGCCTTCGCGCGGCGATGGCTGGGCCGGGAGATCGCGGCGGGGTGAGGGGCGGGAGGCGCCGGGTCCGAAAATAACGGCCAACTTCCGTTGGGATGGGGAGTAGTTTCCGGTAGGAATGGCCCCCTAGGGGCAGGTGGCGTGGGGAGCGCCACCGGCAGTAAGCGGCCTCGGAGCTTGCTCCGGGGCCGCTCTGCGTCTGGGGTCGAACTGGCTCTGTTCGCTTCCTCGGCTCGGCCGCGTTATTGGGACGTACAAGGCCAAGCGAGGTAAGTGTGGGTGGCCCAGGTGTCCATGCCCGCGCGCTTTGGCCGCGACCCGTGCTCTCGCTTCGGTCGAGGGCTGCCCCAGGAGGATGTGATGCAGAGGCCGTTCGCCAACTTCAAGGTCGTGAAGGACGGGAAATTCACCCTGCGGTCGAGTGACTACTCCAGCGGGATCATCGACTTCGAGGCCCCGCCAATGAATGACGACAGCTGCTATCTCGCCTACATCGCGGACCCGGACGGCGGGGCCGGCGATGCCGAGCTCAGCATCTACGTTCAGCCGGAGACGGGATACCGATCGCAATTCGCGGGGCCGACGACGTTCACCTCGGGCGTGCGGCGAGGCCTTTGGGAGGTGGT
>DASTSZ010000274.1:0-5346 GCA_035760425.1 Candidatus Eiseniibacteriota bacterium
CGCCGCGGCCGGCGACGATCCGATCCACAACTACATGGATTACAGCACCGACATTTGTTACAACAACTTCACCGCCGGTCAGGACGCTCGCGCCGACTTCATGATGTCGACCTACCGTCCTCTCATCGGCTCCGCGCGCCTCGCCGACGGTTCCACCACCGGGAACGGCAACGGCAACGCTCCCTCGAATCCCTTCGACATGGGCGCTCGCAAGGCCGACAGCGGTGAAGACGTCTACCGCTGCGCGACCGAAGAGCGCGGACCGCGGGTCGAGTCGCCGACGAAGGAGCAGATCGACCGCTTCATCGCGGAGAACAGGATCGCGGCCGGCGGCGTCATCCCTGTCTACTTCCACGTCATCTGGTCGAGCAACACCGCCGGGTCGAACGTCTCCGACGCCGTGCTCGATCAGCAGATCCTCGTTCTCAACCGGAACTACGCCGGCCGTGATTACAACGGCAACGTCGTCTCCGGCGCCGCGAACACCGGCTACACGTTCGTGAAGGCCGGCACCGACCGCACGCAGGCCTCGGGCAACAAGAAGAATTGGTTCACCATGACGCCGGGCTCCGCGGCCGAGAACAACGCGAAGAACGCCCTCGCCGTCAACTGGACCAGCGCCCTCAATCTCTACACCTGCAAGCCGGGTCAGAATCTCCTCGGCTGGGCCACGTTCCCGTCGGATCTCTCCGTGAACGGCAAGCGCGACGGCGTCGTCGTCCACTACGCCTCGCTCCCGGGAGGCACGCTCGCGCCGTACAACCTCGGCGGAACGGCGTCGCATGAAGTCGGTCACTGGGTCGGGCTCTATCACACGTTCCAGGGCGGATGCGGCGGCGACTGCGCCACGACGGGCGACCTCGTCTGCGACACGCCGGCTCAGAGCACGGCGACCTCGGGTTGCCCGACCGGCAAGAACACCTGCGCCGCGGCCGGCGACGATCCGATCCACAACTACATGGATTACAGCACCGACATTTGTTACAACAACTTCACCGCCGGTCAGGACGCTCGCGCCGACTTCATGATGTCGACCTACCGTCCTCTCATCGGCTCCGCGCGCATCGCGAACGCGGCCGGCGGCATCAACGCCTCGCGTGAAATCGGATCCGGCATCGTGGCGCTGTCGGCCCGCCCGAATCCGTTCAATCCGCGCACGAAGGTCGAGTTCGGACTTCCCCGCGAAGGCCGTGTGACGCTCCGCGTCTACGACATCCAGGGACGCCTCGTGAGCACGCTGGTCGACGGCCGGATGAACGCCGGAAACCACACGGTCGAATTCAACGGCGACAAGCTCCCGAGCGGCGTCTACATGATGCGGCTCCAGACGCCTGGCGGCGCGGAGATGAACCGCCGGATCACGCTTCTGAAGTAATCACCGACGTAACGTCGCGCTCCCTTCGGGGAGGCCGGTCGCGACGCGAAACGAGGCGGGGATCGGACGAGAGTCCGGTCCCCGCTTTCGTTTTGCGGCCGCCGTGCTAGGCTCTACGCATGAAGGGAACGATCGTGGCACGGCCCGGACGGCGACTTCGCCTGCGCGACGTCGATCCGGACGACGCCCGCGGCATCGATACGCCGGAAGAGGCGAAGGAGCGCCTCGCCCGCGACCTCGAACGCATGCGGAAACTGCAGCGCCTCCTCTACGCCGACGGCCGCTTCGCGCTCCTCGTGGTGCTCCAGGCAATGGACACGGGGGGAAAGGACGGCACGATCCGCCACGTCATGAGCGGACTCAACCCCGCCGGCTGCACGGTGACGTCCTTCAAGGTGCCGAGCGCCGAAGAGCAGGCCCACGACTTCCTCTGGCGCATCCACCACGCGGTGCCGGCGCGCGGCATGATCGGCGTCTTCAACCGCTCGCACTACGAGGACGTGCTCGTCGTTCGCGTCCACGACCTCGTGCCCGAGGACGTCTGGAAGGCCCGCTACCGGCAGATCAACGCCTTCGAGCGCCACCTCTCCCAGAACAACGTCACGATCTTGAAGTTCTATCTCCACATCAGCAAGGAGGAGCAGGCCGAACGCCTGCGCGCGCGGATCGCCGATCCGGCGAAGAACTGGAAGTTCTCGCCCGCGGATCTGGAGGAGCGGAAGCTCTGGAAGAAGTACATGGCGGCGTTCGACGACGCGATCAACGAGTGCAGCACGCCTTGGGCGCCCTGGCACGTCGTCCCCGCGAACAAGAAATGGGCGCGCGATGCGATGATCGCGCGCGCCATGGTGAAAGCGTTGGAGTCGCTCCCGCTCCGCCCGCCGAAGTCGAAAGTCGATCTCTCGAAGATCGTGATCCGCTAGCCGCGGCGCGCCGCCCCGGCCCGAATCGCACCCGGGGGCCGAGAACGCCGGCGGCTACTTCGCGGCGGCCGAATCGGCGGGAGCCCCCGCGGGCGTCGCGGGCGCGGCTTCGCCCGCCGGCGTCGCCTCGCTCGAGGGCGCGGCCTCCTTCGGCTTCCGGGCGCTCATCTCCTTCGCCGCCGCCTCGATCGCCTCCGCCAGCTCCTTCGCCTCGTCCGACTTCTTCGCCTCGAGCCACGCCAGCTGCTCCCGCGCCTTCTCGAGATTCCCGGCCATGACGTACGCCTCGCCGAGGTACTCGTGCGCCTCCTCGTAGTCGGGATTGATCGCCAGGGAGCGATCGTAGGCGTCGAACGCGCGCCGCAGGTCTCCCACGTTCCGCGAACAGTAGCCGATCATGTTCCACGCCTCGGCGTAGGGCTCGTGGATCTGGACGGCCTCTTCGAACTTCGCGAGCGCCTTCGCGAACTTCTCGGTGGCTTGCGCCGTCTTCCCCGCCTTCTTCAGCTTCTTCCCCTCCATCGCGTCCTTGTAACCCTTCTTGTACGAGAGTTCGGCCAGTGCGCGGCTCTCGTCGGAGGGCTTCTCGCCGGTGGCGGAGGGAACGTTCGCCTCCACGGCCGGCTTCGACTCGCTCTTCGGCGGCGACGGCGCGGCCGAAGCGAGCGTGGCGGCGGCGGCGAGCGTCGCGATCGGAAGCACGAGGGCGAGGGAGGCGTGAGCCAGGGAGACGCGTCGCGGGCGGAGCATGGAGCGATTCCTCCGGTGGGGGTCGGGTCGATCGGCCGCCGTTTCGGCGAGCCGGCGCGGCATTCGTCTCCGATCCTACCAGAGGGCACGGAATCCAGGTATGCTCCCGGCTCCATGAGCCGATCCGCCGCCGCGCCGCCCGCCGTAAGCGCCCGTCGCCGCATTCGCTTGGGCCTCGTCACGGCGGCCGCCTTCACGGTCGCCTCGCCCGCGTGGGCCGGCGGGCCGAACGACCCGGTCGTGCCGCTCCTCCTCGGCCTGGCCCTCGTCCTCGGCGCCGGCAAGCTCGGCGGTTGGCTCGCCACGCGCGCGGGGCAACCGGCGGTGCTCGGCGAGTTGATCTGCGGCATCGCGCTCGGCAACTTGGGCCTCCTCGGCTTTCACGGATTCGAGCCGTTGAAGCACGATGCCTTCCTCCAAGTTCTCTCGAGCCTCGGCGTCATCGTGCTCCTCTTCGAGGTGGGGCTCGAATCGACCGTCGCGCAGATGATCCGCGTCGGCCCCTCGGCGCTCCTCGTCGCCTGCCTCGGGGTCGTGACGCCCTTCGCGCTCGGGTGGCTCGCCGGCGCGTGGCTCCTTCCCGATAAATCGGTCTACGTGCACGCCTTCCTCGGCGCGGTGCTCACCGCCACGAGCGTCGGCATCACCGCGCGCGTGCTCCGCGACCTCAAGGAGTCGGCGAGCGACGAGGCGAAGATCATCCTCGGCGCGGCCGTCATCGACGACGTCCTGGGCCTCATCATCCTCGCCGTCGTGAGCGGCGTGATCACGGCCGCCGACCAGGGGCTCGCCCTCTCGGCCGGCTCGGTGGCGTGGATCACGGCGAAGGCCGTCGGGTTCCTCGCGCTCGCGGTCGGCGCGGGGCGTGCGCTCGCGCCGGCGCTCTTCCGTCTCGCCGCGCGCATCCGCGTGCCGGGCGCGCTCCTCGTGTCGGGGCTCGTCTTTTGCTTCCTGCTCTCGTACCTGGCCGCCAAGGTCGGGCTCGCGCCGATCGTCGGCGCGTTCGCGGCGGGCCTCGTGCTCGAACCCGTGGTGTTCGAGGCCTTCGAGGAGAGCCGTCAGCACTCCCTCGAGTGGTTCCTCCACCCGCTCTCGCTCTTCCTCGTGCCGATCTTCTTCGTCCTCACCGGGCTTCACGTCGATCTCGCCTCGCTCGCCGATCCGCGCATCCTGGGCCTCGCCGGCGCGCTCACGGCGGCCGCGTGGATCGGGAAACAGGCGTGCATGTTCGGCGTCTTGCAGAAGGGCGTCGATCGACTCTCGGTGGGGCTCGGCATGGTGCCGCGGGGTGAGGTGGGCCTCATCTTCGCGAACATCGGGGCGGCGCTCACGATCGCCGGCGAGCGCGTCATCACGCCCGCCACCTACGCGGCGGTCGTCTTCATGGTGATCGTCACGACGCTCGTCACGCCGCCGGCGCTCCAGTGGAGTCTCAAGCGGGCGCGGACGCGCGGCGACGCGGGGGCGAAGGGCTAGCGGGGGGTCCGGAGCCGCCGGCCGAGCGCGGCGGCGAGGAGGTCCGAGGCGACGGCGACTTTCGCGAGGTCGAGCGAGAGCGTGGCGCCGGCGTCGAGGAGCGCCGCGGCGAGATCCTCGGTCGCGATGTTCCCCGCCGCGCCCGGCGCGTAGGGGCATCCGCCCACGCCTCCCACCGACGCGTCGAAGATCGTGATCCCCCGCTCGTAGCCCGCCAGCGCGTTCGCCACGGCCCGCCCGTAGGTGTCGTGGAAGTGGAGCGCGATCTCGTCCTGCGGAAGCGCGTCGAGGAGGCGGTCCAGAAGGTCGTTCACCTCCTCCGGCGTCGCCTTCCCGATCGTGTCGCCGATGGAGAGTTCCTCCACGCCGAGTTCGAGGAGCCGCTTCGCCACGGCGACGACGGCGATCGGATCGATCTTTCCCTCGTAGGGACAGTGAAACGCGGTCGAGATGTAGCCGCGCACGCGGAGCCCGGCGTCGAGCGCCCGCGGCACGACCGGCGCGAAGCGCGCGATCGACTCCTCGATGGTCGCGTTGATGTTCTTCCGGTTGAAGGTCTCCGAGGCCGCGGTGAAAACCGCGATCTTCCCCGCGCGCGCCTCGAGCGCGCGCTCGAGCCCCTGCTCGTTCGGGACGAGGGCGGCGTAGACGACGCCGGGCCGCCGCCGGATGCCCGCGAAGACCTCCGAGGCGTCGGCGAGTTGCGGGATCCACTTCGGCGAGACGAAGGCGCTCACCTCGATCTCGTCGTAGCCGGCCTCCGAGAGGGCGTCGACGAGCGCCACCTTCGCGGCGGTCGGGATCGGCGCCGTCTCGTTCTGG
>DASTSZ010000275.1:0-12074 GCA_035760425.1 Candidatus Eiseniibacteriota bacterium
GTGAACGACCCCGGTTCGGAGAGCAACGACCCGCAGTACAACGCCACGACGAGCGACGGCCGGGACAACGACGGCGACGCCGCGGTCGACGAAGCGAGCGAGCACTACCCGCTGACCGGCTCGAAGCAGTCGGATAACCTCGCGGTGGCCGACCGTCTCGACTACCCGTGGGTGAAGGTGCGCTACAAGCTGAACGGCGCCGGCAACATCGTCCTCTTCGGCGATCACGACAACAATCCGCTCACGCCGCCCGTTGAGAACACGATACGCGGCATTCCGAAGATCATCGTGTCGGCGCAGGGCCGCCGCGGCGTCGGTTCGAAGGTCGTGACGGTGGAGGCCGTGAAGTGGCCGCTCCCGCCGATCCCGGGGTCGGTCTACACCGAGAGCCCGATCAATTTCAACGGTAACTCGTTCTACGTCGACGGGCACGACCATGCCGCCGCCGCGCCGAACGACACGATCGCGGGCTCGACGCCCGTGCTCGGCATCTCGACGCCGAACGATCCGAACGTGATCGAGGGGGCGTTGGGCGGCCAGCAGGTCGACAACGTGCAGGGCGCGGGCGACGATCCGAGCGTCGGCTCCTCCACGGTGAACCTCGACCTTCCGGCGCTGGCCGCGGGATGGAGCCAGATGGCCGACATCACGCTGCCGGGACCCTTGAACAATCCGAACACGTCGACGTGGGGCGCCATCAACGATCTCAAGATCGTCCACATCGCCGGCGACCTGCACATTTCGGGTAACGCGTCGGGCGCGGGCGTCCTGGTCATCGACGGCGACTTCCAGATGAGCGGAACGTTCAACTGGAACGGCGTCGTGCTCTGTCTCGGCGATCTCACGGTCACGGGCGGCGGTACGGCGAAGCAGGTCGTGGGGTCGGTGATGGTGCAGGGAACGCTCAACGGCACGGCGACGATGAACGGTAACATCAAGTGTCTCTACTCGAGCGAGATGATCGCGAAGTTGAACGCGCTCTCGCCGTACGAAGTGTCGTCCTGGATCGATCAGTAGCGCCGGACGAAACCGGCGGGCGGTGAGACGAGGGGGCGGGTCCGTGGGGGCCGCCCCCTCGTCGTTTCTACTGGAAGAGCCAGTAGCGGAACGGCGCCACGTTCTCCTCGCCCGCCGCGCCGATCCGCTCGATCTTGAACTCCGGCCGCTCGCGCGTGAGAAGCGCGCCCGGCACCGTGAAGCGCGGCTCCACCCACGCGCTCTCCGAGCGCGCGATGCTCCAGACGCCCGCGCTCTTCCCGTCGACCGACACGCGGAGCCGGTTCGCGTACCAGGCGTCGGTGCGCATCACGAGCACGAGATCGCGGCCGGGCCGGACGGACGCGCGGAACCGCTCGGCGCCGCGCACGATGCGTCCGCCGTCGGTGAGAGGCCGATTCATGCGATCGGCGAAGGCGTAGCGCCGGAGCACGTCCTTCGCCTCCGGCTCCGCGCGCCACTCGTGGCGCCGCTCGTCCTCGAGCCACGCATGGTCGAGCGCGTCCACCAGTTCCCGCGACGCGAGATCCTCCGCGCCCATCGCCGGCCGATCGGTCGGCTTCGTGTCGAGCCACGCGGCGGAATAGACGACCATGTCGGTCCCGCCGCAGATCGTGTTGAAGTTGAGATGCGCGCGGAACGACTCCGGCCCCAGGATGCCGCTCGCGGGCCAGTAGGGAAACCACTCGGGATAGATGGCGAAGTAGGTCGGGATGCGCGCCGCCGGCTGCCGGCGGAGATGTTCGAAGAGGCAGCCGAGCCCCGATCGATAGACGCGGGCGTAGCCGGCCGAGGTGAGCCCCACGAGATCGACCGTCTCGCGCCGGCCGAAGTAGGCGATGGCCCCGGCGTCGTTCAGTCCGACGACCGCGTCCTTGGGTAGATTCGCGTCGATCCAGCGCCCCACCTTGATCTGCTGGTGGAGGATGTTCTCGCAGTTGTACCCGTAGAGGAGGATCACGTCCGACTGCTCGACGAGCATGCGGGGAACGGCGGTGGCGACGGGGACGGCGACCACGGCGATGCCGCCGGCGATCGCGACCGCTCGCGGCCAGCGCGCGGGGATGAGATAGGCGAGGCGTCCGACGCCCGCCGCCACGACGACGAGGACGAGCGGGAAGAAGCCCTGCAGGTAGCGATAGAAGTGAACCCACCAGTGCACCGGAAGCACGCTGACGAGGAGACCCGCCGCCACGAGCAGGGCGACCGATCCCGTGGCCGGCCAGCGCCGCCGCCCCGGCCAGCGGCCGCAGGCGAGGAAGGCGAGGGCGCCGATCCCGCTGATCCACCCGAAGACGGGCGGGATCACGCTGCCGCCGCCGGGCACCGGCAGCGGCAGGAGGAACGAGGCGTAGGTCTTCGCGATCTCGCCGGCGATCTTCGGGACGCCGGCCGCGTACGAAGCGCGCGTCTCGCGATAGGGCTCGGCGAGGATCGACTTCGCCTGGCTGCTCGTCGACTCGATCGAACCGGCCACCGCGGCGTTCACGAGGAAGGGAATCGCCGCGGCCGCGAGGCAGAGGAGCGCCGGCGTGGGCGACCGGCGGGCGCCGTCCCGCGCGCCGGCGCGCCACGCGTCGCCGAGCGCCAGGAGAGCGAAGACGCCGCAGAGGACCGCGCCCTCGGGGCGCGCGCCCGCCAGGAGGAAGACCCACCAGCGAAACGTCGGGAATCGCGCCTCCTCCCGCTCGCGCACGTAGGCGAGCGTCGTGGCGAGCAGCAGCACCGCATAGAGGCCGATCTCCATCCCGCTCAGCGCGCCCCAGAGGAGATGCGGGCTCGCCAGCACGAGCGCGGTGGCGAGAAGCCCGCCGGGCCAGCCGCCGAGCGCGGCGCCGAGCCGCCCCGCCAAGAGCGCCATCAGGAAGTAGGCGAGAACGCCGAGTCCGAAGACCCACGCGATGGCGATCGACGGCGGCGCGCCGAACAGGTGCGGCGGCACGAGCAAGAGCGGGTACCAGAGGCTGGTCGAACCGGTCGTGGGGAGATTGCCGGGCGTATAGACGAAGGGGTGGCCCTGGGCGATGGCGCGCGCGTACTGGAGGTAGATGAACGAGTCGTCGAGCGGGAGCGACATGCCGGCGCCGCCGGCCGCGCGGATGATGGTCTGCTCCGTCCGGAGGATGCGACCCGCCTGGTAGGCCGTGACCGCCAGGAGCGCGAACGCGATGGCCACCGCGACGACGCGCGGCCGAGCGAGGAGGTTCACGGCTTCGCCCACCGCACGCGATAGAGCGGGATGGGGGGATAGCCGACCGGCTCCGCCCTGAAGACGGGCGCAAGACCCGGGTCGAGACGAGTGAGGTAGACCGGGTGCTTGTCTAGATTTCGCGCGATGAGCACGTTCATCGTGTCGTCGAGGTCGCCGCGGTGCCCGGGAACGCGCACCCACGGATAGACGCGCGCGAGATGGTGGAGATACCAGGGCCAGACGAGGAGGTACTTGTAGGCCACGACGAGCCGCGGATGCGTGCGCCGGAACTCGGTCGCCTTGTAGAACCAGAGCGCGAAGGTGCGGCCGTCGTATTCGCTCACGATGAGCGCGTCCCCCTCGACGGCCGAGAGATTCCGCTGCGCGTAGAGGTAGGGAGTCAGATCTTTCGAGGCGTCGACGGCCTTTCGATTCGCCAGGTAGCCCTCGACGGCGCCGCCGAGCACGAGCAGGAGGAGCACCCCCGCCGTCGCGCGCGCGGCGGTCCCGCCGGACGACGCGAGGCGCGCCGCGCCGACCCCTGCGATCGCCGCCGCGAGCCAAGCGACGGGCATCCAGTAGCCGACGTCGTCCGCGATGGCGTAGCAGGAGAAGAGCGCGATCGCCGCCGCGAACGCCGCCGTGGCTGGACCCAGCCGCCGGAGTCGGCCCGCGGCGGCCGCCGCCACGCCGCCCGCGAGCGCCAGGAGCCCCCACCCGAACTCCGGCCACCAGCGGCCGGGCACGAGGTGGGCCAGCGCCCCGCCGAGATCCCTCGCGAAGAAGTTCCTCTGGTACTGCGCCCCCGTGAGAACCCACTGGAGCTGCGCCGGCGTCGCCGGGACGCCCCAGGAGAACTCGGGGCCCGCCCCCGGCGGCCCGCCCGGCCCGAGACCCACCCCCGCCCGGATCGGCAGATAGAGCACCAGGGTGGCGCCCCAGCCGGCGAGAAGGAGCGCAAGAACGCACGTCGTCGCGCCGATTCTCTTAGTCGCAAGGGCTCGTCCGGCGCTCCATGCGATCGCGGGCGCGGCGGCCAGGAGAAGCAGGTGGTTCGTGAGCCCCACGCCCCAGAGGAACGAGGCGAGTAGGAGCCAGCGGACGTCGCGCCGGCGTTCGAACCGCGCGAGGGCCCAGAGGATCGCGCCAAGGAACGCCACGTTGAGCGTGTAGACCTCGGCGAGGACGCTCTGGCCCCACGCGCCGCGCGAGAGCGCGTAGAGAAGCGCCGAGCCCGCCGCGAGCAGCGAAGGCCACGACGACTCGCGCGGCGATTCCGCCGCGGCCGCGTCCCGGTCGGCGGCGAGTTGCTCGAGGACGAAGCGCGCGAGGAAGAAGACGCCGGCCGCGCCCGCGAGCGCGGCGACGAGGTTGATTCGAAACGCGATGCTGCCGAGCGGAAGAAGCGACGCGAGGCGGCCGAGCAAGACGAAGAGCGGGTAGCCGGTCGGGTGCGGAATTCCGAGCGTGGCGGAGGCGGCGAGAAGGTCGCCCGAGTCCTCGCCCTGGTTCACCCAGGCGACCGTCGGCGACAAGGTTTGAGCGTAGACCCAGAGCGCGACGAGGGCAGCGACCCACGCGGCGCCGTGGGAGAGACGCGGCATGGCGCGCACCGTATCAGACGCGCCGGGACCGGTCAACGCGGCCCGGGCGCCGTCGCGCGCGGACATGCGTGCGGATGAGGCGGCCAGATTCGTCCGGTTGAACCCTGGCCGGGTGTGCGATTCGCACCGTTCGTCGAAGAACGAATGGCAAGACGCACGGGGCGCGATCCTCGTACGTAAGGCCTTACACGGAAAAGGCTTACGTTGCACCGTAGGGACCCCGTGGCATGGAACTTGCTCGATCAGCACTCGACGAGTTCCAGCGGTCGGGCGCTGGACGCGCCACCCCTTTAACTTGGAGCACGCACATGTTTGGGAAGCGAAAGAGCGTCGTCGGTCTCGACATCGGGTCGAGCTCCATCAAGGTGGCCGAAGTCGTGCGCGACCGCACGGGGGATCGTCTCGTCAACTACGGCATTTCGGAGCCGCTCTCCGAGGCCATCGTCGACGGTGAAATCATGGACCGTCAGATGGTCCACGAAGCCATCACGAACCTGATGGAGTCGCGGCAGATCAAGAACCGCCAGGTGGTGACCGCCGTCTCCGGACGCGCCGTCATCGTGAAGAAGATCCTCATGGACAAGCTGAGCGAGGAGGACGCCAAGGAGGCGATCCAGTGGGAGGCGGAGCAGCACGTCCCCTACGACATCAACGACGTCTCGCTCGACTTCCAGATCATCAATCCCAACGTCGACGCGAAGAAGATGCAGGTGCTCCTCGTGGCGGCGAAGAAGGACATGATCGCGAACCACGCGGAGATCGTGCGCGAGGCCGGCCTCCAGCCGATGATCATCGACGTCGACTCCTTCGCCATCCAGAACGCCGTGGAAGCGAACTACGACTTCGCGCCGGGCGAGACGGTGGCGCTCCTGAACATCGGGGCGGAAATCACCAACTTGAACATCGTCCGCGAGCAGGTCCCGCATTTCACGAAGGACCTCTCCGTCGGCTCGAATTCGTTCGTCGAAGGCATTCAGCGCCGCCACAACGTGAGCCAGCCCGAGGCGCTCAACGCGCTCCGCGGCCGCGGCAACGGCGACATCGACGTGGCGTCGGTCGTGCAGGCGACGTGCGAGGACCTTTCCACGCAGATCGACCGCGCGGTGGCCTACCTCCGTTCGGCGGGCGACGCGGATCGGATCGACCGGATCCTCGTGGCGGGCGGAAGCGCCCGCGTGCCGGGGCTCACGGAGTTCCTCGCCCAGCGGCACTCGGTGCCGGTCGAAGTGGTGAATCCGGTTTCAAAATTGATGGTGGACGGGGGCCTGTTCAACGGTGAGTCGCCGGAGGCCGTGGCGCCGATTCTGACGGTCGCCATCGGTCTCGCGCTGCGCTAGGGGGATCCATGATTCGCATCAACCTGCTGCCTAGGGACGAGCGCCAGGTCAAACGGACGTTCACGCTGCCGAAGGTGGGCACCGTGATGCCGCTCTTGGTGCTGATCCTCGTAGCCGCGCTCTTCGCGGCGTTCTCGGTCGTCCAGGCGATGCAGGTGAGCCGGCTCCAAGCGGACATCGCGCGGGCCGAACAGGAAGCGGAGAAGCTCCGTCCGCAGATCCAGACGATCAACGAGCTGACGCAGAAGCGCAAGGAACTCGAACGGCGCCTGGGCGTCATCACCAATCTCGACAAGCAGCGCCTCACGCGCGTGAAGCTCGTCGACGAAGTGTCGAAGTGCATCCCCGAGCACCTCTGGCTGACGACGTTCGAGGAAGTGCCCGGTTCCGCCAAGATCCAGGTCGAGGGGGTCACGTTCTCGAACCTCCTCGTGGCCGACTTCATGTCCAAGCTCGAGGCGTCGCCGCTCTACGAAGGCGTGGACCTCGTCGTGGCCGAGAAGGGAACGATCGACCAACGCAACGTGGTGAAGTTCAAAGTCACCGCGGGCATGACGCTGTAACCGGCACGCGCGAGGGAATGCGATGGACCTGAAGGATCCGAAAACCCAGAAGATGGTCCTGATCGGCGCCGGAATCGCCGCGCTGGTCTACTTCTACGTCTTCGCGGATTACGTGCCTTTCAACTACCGGGCCCGCGCCAAGCAGATCGCCGAGCTCAAGGGGACGTACACGCTGAAGATGAACGAACTGACGAAGGCCCAGCAGCTGGTGAACCGGCTGCCGGAGCTGAAGCGGGAGTTCGCGCTCCTCAATCAGCGGTGGGCCGTGGCGCAGGAGCTCTTGCCGACGCAGAAGGAAGTGGCGAGCCTCCTCCGCAAGGTGACGATCGCCGGACAGGAGTCGGGCGTGAAATTCGTCCTCTTCAAGCCGGGCGAACCGCATCCGACGTCCGACTTCACGGAGAACCCGGTCCAGATCTCGGTGACCGGCGGCTACCACCGCGCCGGCAGCTTCCTCAGCGAAATCGCCGAGCTGAGCCGTCTCGTGAACGTCTCGCAGCTGAAAGTGAAGATGTTCGACAAGGGCGATCTGGACGACACCGTCCAGGCCGACTTCATCGCCACCGCGTACACGCTGGCCGAGGGGACCGCCAATGAACCTGCCAAGCAGCCTGGCGCTGCCGCAAAGTAGCCTTCTTCGCAGCCGGATCGGCATCCTGATCCTGGCGGCGGCCGCCCTGTTGCTCGGGGGAGTGGCGTACTTCGTCATGCGCGCTCCCGCGCCGGCGAAGCTTCCGACCGCGGCCACGTCGCCGGCGGCGCAGGCGCTCCCGCGGGCGACGACGCCCGTCGCGGCGAAGCCGGCCGTCACGTCGCCCGTCGTCTACGGTCCGCCCGCGCCCGACTGGGTGAAGCGCGATCTCTCGGTGCTTCCGAAGCCTGTCGTCGCCACGGCGCCCGTGGCGGGCGCTCCGGTCGCCGGCGCGCCGAGCACCGTGAAGACGGTCGGCACGGCGCAGGCCCCGACGGCGGCGACGCCGGCGGGCGTGAATCCCGCGAATCCAGCGACCACCTTGCCTCCCGCCGCCGCGGCGGCGGCTGCGGCCGCGGCCGCATCGAAGGTCGCCGCGACGTCGGCCGGCCAGGCGGCGACGGTTCCCGGCGCGGCGACGGCGGCCTCCACCGCTCCCGCCGTCCCCGGCGTGAACGCGAACGCGACCACCGACGAGACGCCGAAGGTTCTCGACGCGAACACCCTCTTCCAGCGAGAGCAGTACGTCTATCAGGCCGACGGACGGCGCGATCCGTTCCAGTCGCTGATCGACGGGAAGTATGAAAGTCAGTCGGGCGACGGTTCTCTCGTCGATGTCGGCGACATCCATCTCGTCGGCATCATGTGGGGCTCGTCGGACAAGTTCGCGCTCGTGGAGGATAGCCGCGGGCGTGGGTTCGTACTCCGCGTCGGGGATCCCGTGGTGAACGGATACATCTCGGGAATTTCCAAGACGGAACTCCAGGTCGTCCAGAACGCCTTCGGTGACTCGCAGACCGTGACGATCCAACTGAAATCAAAAGAGGGTGAGCCAAATGCGACTCGGAATCAGTAGGACGCGCACGGGCCGCCGCGCCGGCGCGGGAGTGGCGCTTCCGCTGCTCCTGTTGCTCGCGGCCGCTCCGGCCCTTGGGGCCACGGTGAAGAGCATTTCGCTGAAGGACGCCGGCAAGGGCACGCAGATCGTCGTCGAGGCCGATTCGCCGATCAACTATCACGACTTCACGCTCGAGTCTCCCGACCGCATCGTGCTCGACTGTCCGGGCGCGGCGCTCGCCTTCACGGAGCGCGTCTGGGCCGGCCGCGACGGATCCAACGTCAAGGCGGTCCGCGCGACCGAGATGGGCTGGGGCAAGGAGACCGGCGCCCGCATCGTGCTCGATCTGGCGCAGGCGGCCTCCTACGGCGTGAGCCAGGTGGGCAACAACATCGTCGTGGCGATCGAGGCGTCGGCCCCCGCGGCCGAAGCGCCGTCGCGCGCCGACGTCTCGTCGAGTTCGGCGGGAAGCGACGTTCCGGACGGCCGCCGCATGTCGCTCGACGTGCAGGGCGCGGAAGTCCAGACGGTGCTCCGCAGCCTTTCGGAATTCAGCGGCAAGAACATCGTCGCGAGCAGGGAGGTCAAGGGAGTGGTCACGCTGCGGCTGCGCAACGTGCCGTGGCGGCATGCACTCGACATCCTGCTGCGCGCGCAGGGCCTCGGCATGGTCGAGCAGGGACAGACCATCGTCGTCTCGAATCTCGAGACCCTCCGCAAGGAGGAGATGGATCGGCGCACCGCCGAGCGGGCCCAGGAGGAGTTGCTTCCGCTTCAAACGCGCATTGTGCCGGTGAGCTACGCCAACGCCGAGGAGATGGCGAAGTCGGTCGAGAAGACGCTCACCAAGCGCGGCCACATCGAGGTGGACAAGCGGAGCAACTCGCTTCTATTGACCGACATCGACGAGCGCCTCGACCAGGCCGAGTCGATGGTTCGCAGCCTCGACACCAAGACGCCGCAGGTCGAGATCGTGGCCCGGTTGGTCGACGTGGACGTCGCGTCGACGCGGAGCCTCGGCATCGAGTGGGGCGTTCAGAATCTCGACCTTTTCGACGCCGGCGTGGGCGAGGACATCCGCATCAACGCCCGCGGCGTGACGAATCCGGTCGGCACCATGAAGCTCGGAACGGTGAAGAGCTTCGGCAGCATCGACATGACGCTCGAGGCGCTGGAGACGCAGAACAAGGCGAACATCATCTCGAATCCGCGCATCACGACCGTGAACAACCGCGAAGCCTCGGTGGTCGTGGGCCAGCAGATTCCGCTCATCGTGCAGGACTTCGCCGGCAACGCCGTCACGCAGCTGACGACGATCGGCATCAAGCTGAGCGTGACGCCGCACATCAACGTCGGCAACAAGATCACGATGGACGTCCACCCCGAAGTCTCCGACCTCGCGTCGCAGGCGACGGTGCAGGGCGGCATCATCATCAACACCACGATGGCCGACACGCGCGTCATGGTGAACGACGGCGAGACCGCGGTCATCGGCGGCCTCATCCGCAGCAACGAGTCGACGACCAAGCGCGGCGTGCCGATCCTCATGGACATCCCGCTCATCGGCAACCTGTTCCGCTCGAACTCGACCACGAAGGCGAAGCGCGAACTGCTCATCTTCGTGACGCCGAAGATCCTGACGGACCAGAGCGCGTCGAACTAGCCGCTCCCGCTGGCCGAAGCCGGCCCGCGTCGTGTACATTGAGGGGCCCTCCCGATCGGGAGGGCCCCTTCTTCGTTGGGGGCGCGACGGCTCCGGACCCGGGAGGGACGCCACGCAGCGACGGATCGAGGTCACCGCGCCGGTGGTTCTCATCGGCCTCCCCGGCGCGGGGAAGAGCGCCGTGGCGCCGATCCTGGCGGCCCG
The DNA here is from genome assembly GCA_035760425.1 of Candidatus Eiseniibacteriota bacterium. Classification (GTDB taxonomy): domain Bacteria; phylum Eisenbacteria; class RBG-16-71-46; order SZUA-252; family SZUA-252; genus SZUA-252. The sequence continues at coordinate 10,088 of DASTSZ010000275.1, forward strand.
GCTCGGGCGGCGGAGCGACGATCTCGACGCCGCGATCGAGCGGGCGACGGGACGGTCGGTTCCGGACCTCCTGCGGAGCGAGGGGGAGGCGGCGTTTCGGTCGCGCGAGGCCGCGACGCTTCGCGCCCTCCTGACGGCCGGCGCGGCGACGCTCGTGCTCGCCTGCGGCGGCGGAGTCGTCGTCGGCGAGGCCTCGCGCGCGCTCTTGGAGAGCGCGACGGTGATTTGGCTCCGCGTGACGCCGGAGACGGCGTGGGCGCGGCTCGGTCCGTCGGGCGCGGCGACGAGGCCGCTCCTCGCGGACCGCGGCGACGCGACCGAGGTCGCGGACGACGGCGGCGCCTTGTCGCGACTCCGCGCCCTCCAGGCCGCCCGGGAGCCGCTCTACGAGGCGATCGCCGACGTCGCGATGACCACCGACGGGCGGGCGCCCGACGACGTCGCGGCCCTGGCGGCGACGTGGCTGCGCGAGCAATGGGCCGCCTCCGCGTCGTAGGGGGCGCGCTCCGCGGGCGGAAGCTCGACGTCCCCGACCGGGGCGTCCGGCCGACGTCCGAGCGGGCGCGGGAGGCGATCTTCGACATTCTGGGCCCCGCGTGGACCGCCGAGGCGGCCGTGCTCGATCTCTACGCCGGGACCGGCGCGCTCGGGATCGAGGCGCTGAGCCGCGGCGCGGCGCGGGCCGACTTCGTGGAGCGCGACGCCGCGACGGCGCGCCGGCTGCGGGAGAATTTGGCGGCCCTCGGCGTGGCCGACCGCGCCCGCGTGGCGGTGGCCGACCTCGATCGCGGCGACCTTCCCGCGGAACTTCGCGGACCCTGGAATCTCGTCTTTCTCGATCCGCCCTACGCGGGGGAGGGCGGCGCGCGGTGGCTCGAGCGGCTTCCGCGGCTCGCGTGGCCCGCGGACGGCGGCCTCGTGGTCTACGAACATCGAAGCGGCATCGAGATCCCTTCGCCGCCCGGACTCGCGCTCGCGGTCGAGCGCGCCTACGGCGACACGGCGGTGTCCATCTACCGGGCGGGCGGCCCCACGGCCGCGGCCGAGCAAGGAGCCTCATGAATCACGCGGTGTTCGCGGGCACGTTCGATCCGGTGACGAACGGGCATCTCGATCTCATGCATCGGGCCCTCCGGGTCGTCGACCGGCTGACGGTCGCCGTGGCGGTTCGTCCCGAGAAAGGCGTCCTCTTCACGCAGGAGGAGCGCGTGGCGCTCATCCGCGAATCGATGAAGAACGAACCGCGGCTCAACGTGGAGTCGTTCTCCGGGCTGCTCGTCTCCTACGCCCGGGAGCGGAAGATCTCGATCATCATGCGCGGGCTCCGCTTCGTTTCGGACTTCGAGTACGAGTTCCAGATGGCGCTCATGAACCGCCGGCTCGACGACGGGATCGAGACGCTCTTCCTCATGCCGAGCGAGACCTACACCTATTTGAACAGCACGCTCGTGAAGGAGATCGCGCGGGCCGGAGGTTCGGTGGCGAGCTTCGTGCCGCCGCACGTGGAAGCGGCGTTGAAGCAGAAACTGGGGGCGGGGAAGTGAGCCGCGGCCGCGTGAACGAGCGCGTGCGGGCCCTTCGCCCGTCCGAGACGCTCGCCTTGAGCGCGCGGGCGCGCGAACTTCGCGCCAAGGGCGAGAAGGTCGTCTCCTTCGCGGCGGGCGAGCCGGACTTCGAAACGCCCGTTCCGATCCAGGAGGGCGCCATCGAGGCGATTCGCGGCGGCCACCACCGCTACACCGAGGTGGCCGGCACGGCGCCCCTTCGCGCCGCGATCGCCGAGAAGCTCCGCCGCGACATCGGCGTGACGTACGGACCGAAGGAGATCGTCGTCGGGAACGGCGCGAAGCACGCGATCTGGAACGCGCTCTTCACGCTCCTCGAGCCGGGCGACGAAGTCCTCTGTCCCGCGCCCTACTGGGTCAGCTTCCCCGAGATGGTGCGGCTCGCCGGCGGCGTGCCGGTGACCGTGACGCCGGCGCCGGGT
>DASTSZ010000276.1:0-4735 GCA_035760425.1 Candidatus Eiseniibacteriota bacterium
CCGCTCGCGTCACATCGGGGAACTCCACATCGGGACGCGCGCCTGGAACAACCTCTGCGCCGTCGTGGAGTCGACCCTCGCCACGCCCGCGTCGCCCCCGGCGCGCCGCCGCTCCTAGCGCCGCCGCTCGATCGACGCGACCGGCGCGACCCGCGCCGCGCGCGACGCGCGGCTCGTCAGGCTCGGCCGGCTCCCGGCTTCGCGCCCGCCGCCTTCCTCTTCAAGTCGACCGCCCGCCAGAGATACCACGCGGCCACCGACCGATAGGGCCGCCAGCGCTCCGCGCGCTTCACGATCTGCGCCGGCGTCGGAAGGGCCCGCGTTCGAAAGGCCGATTGATACCCCATTCGGACGCCGTAGTCGGTGGCCGGCATGATATCGGGCCGGCCGAGCCGGAAGATGAGGAGCATCTCCACCGTCCACGGGCCGACGCCGCGCACGGCGGTGAGGCGTTCCACGATCTCCGCGTCCTCGAGCCGTCGGAGCGATCGGAGCGGCGGGACGGTGCCGTCGAGGCACTTGGCGGCGAGGTCCTTCATCGAGGCGACTTTCGTCCGGGAAAGTCCGGCCGCGCGGAGCGCGTCGTCGGGCGTGGCGAGCAGGTCCTCCGGCCGTGGAAAGCGACGGGGCCGGTAGAGCGCGACGACGCGCCCCAGGATGCGCGACGCGGCGTGCCCCGTGATCTGCTGGTACGTGATCGACTCGACCAGCGAGGCGAACGGTGTGCTGGCGCGTTTGAGGCGGATCGTACAATCGCCGACCTGCTCGATGATGCGTCCGAGCGGGGGGTCGGCCTCGGCGAGCGCGAGCGCCGCCGCTTGGGGATCGTATTGGAGCGACATGCCGCGTAGGATAGCCGGATGAGCCGCTCCCTGCGAAGCGATCTTCCGTATCGTCGGATCGCCGTCATCCTCTCCGGCGGCGGCGCGCTCGGCGCGTACGAAGTCGGGGTGCTCCGTGCGATCCGTCGCGTCGGCCTCGAGCCCGCCATCGTCGCGGGGGCCTCCGCCGGCGCGCTGAACGCGGTCTGCTGGGTGGCCGCCGGGCTCGCCACGTCGCAGCTCGAGGACGTCTGGCGAAAGATCGAACCCGCCACGATCGGCTTCCGGTGGAGCACGCTCGCCGGCCGGGCCGCGGGCGCGTTCCTCGTCGTGCTCGGCGCGTTCGAGGGCGGGCTCGCCATCATCGGCTCCCCGGAACTGAGTCTCGGCGCGTGGCTGCGCGGCCGCGGCGTCGAGGGGATCGGCGCCGGGTCGGTGCTCCTCGACGTCCTCGCCTGGGCGCTGGTCTCGGCCGCGGGCGTCGCCGTTCTCCGCGGTTCGCGCGAGACGGAGGAAGTCCTGGCGAAGTCGACGGCGCCGGGCGGGGGCCGGCTCGCGCACGGCCGCATCGCCTATCTGCTCGGCGCGTGGGCCGGTCTCCATCTCCTGGTCTGGGCCGTCGGCATGCCGTGGCCGCATCGGTTCAGCGCCACCCTCTTCGCGCTCGCGGTGATTCTCTGGCTCGCGGGGAAACCGGGACGCGTCGGCGAGTGGGTGCGCCACCTATTCAGCCGGCTCCTTCCCGAATCGAGAGGACGCGGACTCTGGGGGGATGCGGCGCGCCGCGGCGTCCTGACCTATCTCGTCGACAAGGGGGACGCGTCCCGCCTGGTGAGCGGCGCGCCGATCATGATCCTCACGGGGCTCTCGCTCGAGACGGGGCGCGTCGCGATGTTCGTGGCGGGCGCCGAGCCGAACGAGGCGTTCCGGGCGCGCGCCGAGGCGACCCTCGGCGAAGTCGTTTCGGTTCGGACGCCGGCGGAGGTAATGGACGCGGCCGTGGCGTCGAGCGCCATCCCGCTCTTCTTCGAGCCGGCGTCGGTGCGGGGGCGCGAGTATCTCGACGCGGTGGCGCTCTCGACCCATCCGCTTCGCGCGGCGCTCTGCGCCGACGCCGACGCCGCGCTCGTGGTGGTCGTGTCGCCGAGCGGCGGCCCGCCCGTCGGCGCCGTGCCGAAGACGCTCGTGGAACTCTGGGCTCGCTATCTCGACATCGCGAATTGGCGGGACTTGCAGCGGGAGTTGCGCGACCTGCCGCCCGACTGGCAGGCGCCGACGATGCCGCGGCGGCTCTGCGTGGTCGAACCGGAGGCGGCGCTCCCTGGAGGCGTCCTCGCCTACTCGCCGCGAAACGCCGCGGCGCTCATGGATCGAGGCGAAGCCGACGCGTGGCGCGCGCTCGACCAAGCGGGCTGGCTCGCGACGTAGCGGTTGGTCAGGGCGGGCCGCGATCCGCCGCGCCGTCGAACCAACTCGGAACGCCGACCGCGTAGGCCGCGTACTTCACCCCTTCCAGCGCGAGCGCGAACCAGGCCTCCGGCGAGCGCCAGCGTTTCCCCGGCGCGAGCGGGGAGTCGGCTGGAATCGGCGCGGCGAGCCCCGTCACCGCGCAGGGCGGCCCCTCCGTCCGCGCGAGCGCGCGGCGGACCGAGAGGAGCGCCCGCGGCAGGTGGTAATCGCTCGTGCAGACGAGGAGCGATGTGGCCCGCCGTTCCCGCGCCAAGGCGGCGAGCGCGACCGCTTCGTGCCACGTGCCGCCCGCGCCCTTCGTCACCGCGCGCGCCTCGACCGAGTCGCCGGTCACGATCAACTGGAAGAGGCGCTTCGGGGGCGGGACGGACTTCACGACCGCCACGAGCCCGCCGTCGCCGGGAAGTCCGAGGCCCGGCACCCGGCGCCACTCGAATCGCGCGACGCTCACGACCAGCGTCCGCGCGGCGCCTCCGCGCCACGCCTCGATCGCGAAGCGCTTCCGATGCTCGGCGCCCGCGAAGACGAAGAGGAGGTCGGCCGGGCGCGCGGGCGGCGGGGGCGCGGGGGCTTCGGCGACGATCATCGGAACCAGAGGATCGCGCCGAGCGCCGCCGCCGCCGACGCGGCGAGCACGCCGGGGACGAGCGCCCGCATCGCGCCCCGCCCGGCGAACCAGGCGACGCCCGCCTTGAGCAGCGAGTTGGAGATGACGCCGATCGCGATCGCGAGCCCGGCGCCGCGGAGCGCGTCGGGCTCGGCCGCGGAGCGCGCCATCGACAGCGTGAGCGCGTCGAGATCGGTGAGTCCCAGGATCGCCCCGCTCACGGCGAGGCCGAGGCCGCCGTAGGCGAGTCCGACCTCGTGCACCACGAAGAGGACGACTTGGAAGATCGCCGTCATCTGGAGCGCGGGCCAGATCTCGAGCGGATTCGCGGGACCCTCGATGGCGCCGTCGGGCTTCTCGTGGCGGCGGAGTCCGCCGATCGTGCCGAGCGCGAGAACGGCGAAGGGGGGCGACAGATAGGGAACGAGCGTCCACGCCAATCGCGGGTTCAGAATCGCCGCCGCCACCATCACGCGCACGATCATCACCGCACAGGCGGCGAGCACGCCGGACGCGAGCGGGCGCGATCGAGCGGGATGCTCTCGGCTCGCGCGCGCGAAGGTGAAGGTGACGCTCGTGGAGGAGACGGCCCCGCCGAGGAGCCCCGCGACGAGGTCCCCGCGCCCGGCGCCGACGACGCGGCGGAGGATGAAGCCGAGGAAACTGAGGCCGGAGAAGAGGAGCACCCAGAGCCAGAGTTCGCGCGGGCGAACGCCGCCCCACGGACCGAAGGGCCCCTCCGGCAGCAGGGGAAGGATCACGATCGCCATCACCGCGAATCGGACGGCGGCTCGGAGCTCGGCGTCGTCGATCTTCGCGACCGCGCGGTGGAGGCGCGACTTCTCGATGAGCAGGAGCGCGGTGAGCGCGACGATGGCGCTCGCGAACTGGAGCTGCCCGGCGCCCGCGGCCGTGCCGCTCGCCAGGACGACGAGGGCCGCCACCTCGGTCGTGCCGTCGGGATCGCGGCGGCTCACCGCCGCGTAGCCGGCCACGACGAGCGCGCCGCCGGCCAGGAGGAGCGCGGCCGCGAGCGTGGGCGCGCCTTCGATCCAGAGCCAGCCCGCGAGCCCGCCGAGGATGCCGAGCAGCGTGAAGGTTCGCACGCCGCCGATTCGCGCCGACGGGCCGGCGGCGTGTCCCGACCACTGACGCTCGACGCCGATCGCGGCGCCGCCGAGCGCGGCCACCCCGATCGCGCGAGCCTCTTCCCAGCCGAAGGTCATCCCTTGACTGTAGACCCTCCGGCCCCCGCCGGTCCCGTCGCTTTCTTCGGAGGGCGCCGGAGCGCCAGCGGCACCGCGCGCAGGGCCCACCGGCCCCACGCGGCCATCCAGGCCGCCGCCGCGCCGGCGAGGACCCACGACTTCGTCGCGCTCGCGGGATCGAGACCCTCCGCGAACGCGCGGAGCAGGAGCGCGAGACCCAGGAACACGAGCGCGGCCACGCCGATGACGCGGCTCTCCTGCTCCAGCGGATAGCCGCCATGGCGGACGACGACGCGCGTCGCGATGCCGAGGGTGAGGAAGCCGAAACCACCGAGGAAGACGACGTGCTCGCCGACGAGCGGCCGCTCGGGGACGAGGACGCCGAGCCAGAGGCCCGCGAAGAGAATCCATCCCGCGGACCAGAGCGTGTAGGAGAGACGGTCGGCGCGGCCGGGAGGACGGAAGAGCTTCCAGACCCAGAGAAGGAGCGCGGACCCTACCAGCGCCCGCACCCAGGCGGCCGCGTTCGGATGGCCGCGGCCGTCGAGCACCACGGCCCCGACGAGGAGGAGGACGATCGCGAGGTAGAGCAGGCGCCGCGGCGGGTCTCTGGGTCGAGCCCTCGCCGC
>DASTSZ010000277.1:0-6519 GCA_035760425.1 Candidatus Eiseniibacteriota bacterium
GAGGCCGCGGTGACGGCGATCCAGGCGATCTGGATCGCCGTGCTCGTGTCGATCCCGTTCGCGATCGTCGGCATCGTGTTCGCACGGGACCTGTTGCGGCTGATGGGCGCCGACGCCTGGACGCTGGAGCACGGCTATCCCTACACGCGGGTGGCGCTCGGCGGCAACGCCGTGATCACGATGCTGTTCACCATCAACGCGATCTTCCGCGGCGCCGGCGACGCGGCCTCGGCCATGCGGGTGCTCTGGTTCGCGAACGGACTCAACATCGTGCTCGATCCGATCCTGATCTTCGGCTTCGGCCCGATTCCGGCGCTCGGCATCGAAGGCGCGGCGATCGCGACGACGACCGGCCGGGGCGCCGGCGTGCTCCTTCAGCTGTGGATCCTGTTCCGGGGCGGAGAGCACCTGCGCGTGCTGCGTTCGCAGGTTCTCTGGCAGAGCGCGATCTTTTGGAACATCGTCCGGACTTCGTTGGGCGGCATCGGCCAGATGATCGTCGCCATGACGTCGTGGATCTTCCTGATGCGCATCCTCGCGGGCATCGGCAGCGAGGCCGTGGCCGGGGCCACGATCGCGATTCGCATCATGATGTTCACGATGATGCCGGCGTGGGGCATGTCGAACGCGGCCGCGACGCTCGTGGGCCAGAACCTCGGCGCGCGGAGGCCCGATCGCGCGGAAGCCTCGGTCTGGCGCACCGGGGCATACAACATGGTCTACCTGCTCGCGGTTTCGGTCGTGTACTTCGCCCTGCCGCGCCAAATGATGGGCGTCTTCACTACCGATTCCGCCGTCATCGCGATCGGCGCCGAGTGGCTCCAAATCCTCTCGTACTCGATGTTCGTCTACGGGTGGTGGATGGTGTCGCTTCAAGCGTTCAATGGCGCGGGCGACACGGCCACACCGACCTGGATCAACGTCGGGTTCTTCTGGCTGATCCAGATTCCGCTGTCTTGGCTCCTCGCGCTCGGACTCGGGTGGGGACACTCGGGCGTATTCTGGGGGGTGTTCGTCTCGGAGACGTCCGTGGGGCTCTTCACGCTCTGGCTGTTCACGCGCGGGAGGTGGAAGACCGCGCAGGTGTGACACCGCCCGCGCGGGACGGCCCGGAAGGAAGGAATGGTGTCCCCAACGGGATTCGAACCCGTGTCGCCGCCGTGAAAGGGCGGTGTCCTAGGCCAGGCTAGACGATGGGGACATCGTGGACTCGTGGGGCTCGATGAAATTTCTCACCGGAGCCGGGCCACTATACCCCACTCGGGACGCCTTCGCTAGTCCGGCGCCCTCCCCCGAACCCTGGCTCGATCGAGCCACGGATTTGCTGAAACCGACCCAATCGGCAAGAAATGCCGACCCGCACCGAGGCCATAAACCAAAGTAAAATATATAGTTAAGCCGAATCCACTCCACGGCATGGCCCATGCTTTCTCTTCTAGTCGGATGGAAGCAGTCTCGGTCAGGCGTGTGGCCTGGAGGAGCAAACCGTGAACTCGTTCGTCGTGGCGCTCTACATCGGCCTGGTGGTGCTCGCAGGCGCGGCTTCGTCGGCCGCGGCGGGCGCGCCGGACCTTTCCGTGGGCGTCCTTCCGATCGTCTTCTGGCTCCTCGCGAACCTCCTGGGCGAGGTTCTCTGGCTGCCGGCGCCGAAAGGCCGCGGCTATCTCAGCATGGCGAACGCCGCGAACTTCGCGACGATCCTATTGCTCCCGTTGGCGCTCGCGGTGCCGGTGACGGCGGCCGCCGGGTTCCTCGCGGATCTCGTCTTCCGCCGCCGCGCCTGGTATCGCGCGCTCTTCAATGCCGGCATGTGCGCGGTGACGGTCTACGTGACGGCTCAAGTCTTCCGCCAGACCGGCGGCACGAGCGGCTCGCTCGAAGCGCTCACGTCGCCCTTGAACGCGCTCCCGCTCGCGGCCGCGACGGCCGTCTACTTCCTCGTGAACACTTGGCTCGTGGCGGGCGTCATCGCGCTCCACCGCGACCATCCGGTCTGGGCCGTCTGGCGCGAGAGCTTCGCATTCGCCTACGAACTCGTCGGCGTCGGCGTGCTCCACATTCTCGGATTCGTCTTCGCGGCGCTCTTCTGCACGTGGGGTTACATGAGCGCCTTCGTCGCCGTCTTTCTCACCTACTTCATCCGCGACGCGTACGTTCGCTATACGGCCGACACGATCAGCCGTCCCGCGACCGCCGCGCCGCCTCGGGAAGGGAGCCCGATCCGATGACCGGATCGCCGCATTTCGTTCGAGCCTTGCTCGCCGCGACATCCCTCGTGGTGCTCCTCGCTGCGGCCGGCTGCGGCGACTCGCCGACGGCGCCTTCGATCTCGGACCCGGGCGCCGTGTACGTCCCTTCGGGCGGTCCCAAGATTCTGCAGGTGAGAGACGACGGAAGCGCGGATTGGGTCGAGATTCCGTCCGCCCTCCGCGGCCCGACGCCGCTGCCGGGACCCGATCCGATCTCGTTCGACCCGACGCGCGTGCTGACCGTCTCGAAACGCATCGACGGGGCCGTCGGCGGGCGCCTTGTCTGCGGGCGCTTCGTCGCCACGCTTCCTCCGGGCGCGTTCGTCGGGACCGGCGTCGTCTCCATGACCCTGCCCGACTCCACGCTCATGCTCTGCGATCTCGAGGTGACGCCCGCGGAGTTGAATCACTTCCTGCTCCCCGTCGATCTGTCGCTGCGGACGACGGGCACCTCCGCCGAACTCGATTCGCTGGAGATCTACTGGTGGGACCCGGACAAGTCCGTCTGGACGTCGATGAGCTGTCGGAAGTCGAAGCTCCTCGAACCGGTCCTCGATTCCGAACTCTCGACGACGCAGCCCATCGAAGGCGCTTCGGTGGACCTGTTCCACTTCTCCCGTTACGCGGGTGGAAAGGCGGGGTGGTAGTCCGAGAGGCTCCCCCTCCGTCCCCGCGGCGCCGGCGCGACCCCTTCTCGCCGGCGCCGCTTCCTTTTCGGGCGTTCCGCCTACGACTTTCGCACCGGGAGTCCCCCGTTGCGCCCCCCTCTCCCTCCCGCTAGACTCGTGAATTCACCTGCCAATCACGCGCATGGCGCGTTCACCGAGGAGGGGTCATGGAGAAGTTCGACGGCGTCGATTTCATGGAAATCGACAGCCTTTTCAGCGAGGAAGAGATCCTCATCCGCGACACGGCGCGGAAGTTCGTCCAAGACAAGCTCATGCCGATCATCGAGAAGCACAACCGCGAGGCGACCTTTCCGAGCCACCTGATCCCGGAGATCGGGGAGCTCGGCTTCCTCGGCGCGAATCTCGAGGGCTACGGCTGCGCCGGGTTGAGCAACGTCGCCTACGGACTCATCATGCAGGAGCTGGAGCGTGGCGACAGCGGGTTCCGCTCCTTCGTCTCCGTGCAGGGCGCGCTCTGCATGTGGCCCATCTACGAATACGGCACCGAGGAGCAGAAGCAGAAGTACCTCCCGAAGATGGCGACGGGAGAATTGATCGGCTGCTTCGGGCTCACCGAGGCCGACTTCGGCAGCAATCCCTCCGGCATGCTCACCACCGCCCGGAAGGACGGCGACTCCTACATCCTGAACGGCAGCAAGATGTGGATCACGAACGGCGGCGTGGCCGACGTCGCGATCGTCTGGGCGAAGCTCGACGGCCGCATCCGCGGCTTCCTCGTGGACAAGGGGACGCCCGGCTACTCCACCTCCGACATCCACGGCAAGTTCTCCCTCCGCGCGTCGGTGACCTCGGAACTCTCGTTCCAGGACTGCAAGATCCCCGCCTCGAATCTCCTCCCCGGCGCCGAAGGGCTCAAGGGGCCGCTCGGCTGCTTGAACCAGGCGCGCTACGGCATCGCGTGGGGCGGCATCGGCGCGGCCATGGCCTGTTACCACGAGGCGCTCAGCTATTCGAAGACGCGCATCCAGTTCGACCGCCCCATCGCGGGCTTCCAGATGGTGCAGGAGAAACTGGCGTGGATGATCCGCGAGATCACGAAGGGGCAGCTTCTCGTGCTCCAACTCGGCCGCATGAAGGACCAGGGGAAGGCGAAGCCGCACCACGTCTCGCTCGGCAAGATGAACAACGTGCAGGTCGGGCTCCAGTGCGCCCGCCTCGCGCGCGAGATCCTCGGCGCGAACGGGATCACCGACGAGTACCAGTGCGGGCGGCACATGTGCAACCTCGAGTCGGTCTACACGTACGAGGGGACGCACGACATCCACACGCTCATCATCGGCGAGGCCGTCACCGGGATTCCGGCGTACAAGTAGTCCACGGCTCAGTCTAGGAGGGCTCCCATGCTCGCGAAGATCCTCCTCGTGGTGGCGGGTCTGGTGGTCGTTTTCGTCGCGGTGGTGGCCACGCGGCCGTCCGCCTATCACGTCGAGCGCAATCTCGAGGTCGCCGCTCCGCCCGACCTCGTCTTCGGCGTGCTCAACGACCTTCGTCAATTCGCCGGCGTCCTGGTCCTTTTCGGGACGCCGTGGGAAGAGACCGACCCCGGCATGCAGAAGACCTTCGAAGGCCCCGCGACCGGCGTCGGTCAGTCGTATGCGTGGGACAGCAAGAAGGAGGTCGGCCGGGGCCGGATGACGATCGAGGAGAGCGTTCCCGCCCGAAAGGTGGGCATCAAGCTCGAGTTCGTGGCGCCCATGAAGTCCACGGCGACGTTCGCGTTCACCCTCGCGGAAGCGCCCTCCGGCACGCTCGTGACGTGGTCGATGGATGGGAACCACAATTTCCTCGGCAAGGCGTTCGGCCTGTTCATGAACATGGACAAGATGCTCGGGGCCGATATCGAGAAGGGACTCGCCCGGCTGAAGACGGCCGCCGAAAGCCCGCGGTCCGCCGCGACCGCCGCCGCCGCTCCGGCCGGCGCCGACACGCCCGCCGCGCCCTAGGCGGGCGAGCGACTCAGGGCCGCCGCTTCCCCACGAGAGAGTAGCGGGGCTCGGGCAGCCGGAAGACCGCGAGGTAGACGCCGACGAGCCCGAGCGCGGCGGCGCCGACGGCCACGACCACGAAACCGTACGCGTCGATCAGGGGACCGCAGAGCGCCGCGCCGAGCACCATGAGAGGCGTGGCCAACGCGGGCACGAGCGCGAGGTAGGACGTGTTGTCGTCGTGCGGCGAGAACGCCATCGAGAGGTTGATGAGCGCGAGCCGGTCGCTCACGATGTAGACGCCGAGCACGAACGCGGTCGCGTAGTACCACGGACGCGAGTCGCCGAGGATCGCGGTCCCGAGCCCGACGCAAAAGGCGACGGAGGCGATCACCGCCACCTTCGCATAGCCGAACCGATCCCCGATCGCCCCCGCGAAGAGACTTCCCGCCATGTTCCCCGCCATGCAGACCGCGGTGTAGATCGCCGAGTCCTTCGGCTCCAGGGAGAATCGCTTCTCCGCCCAGATCGGGTAGAACGCCGTGAGCAAGGGCCAACCCGCCGCCAGCATGTAGATCGACAGGTACGTGCGAATTCCGCCGCGGTCGGTGAGGATCTCGCGCGCGTGCCGGACGATTCCCCGCATCGGCGCCTCCTCGGCCGCGAGTTCCCCCGCCTCCTCCACCACGGGCGCGAAGAAGAGACCTCCGATCGCCATCGCCGCGCCGGTGATCGCGAATCCGATCCCGTAGTTCGCGGGAAAGGGCGCGCCCCCTCCGATGATCTTGCTCGCGATCCACCCTCCGACCGCGCTCATCAGGGTCTGAAAGAAGAAGATGATCCCGAACGAACGCGCGCGCAGCTCGGGCCGCGTCACTTTCCCGATGAAGTTGAGCCAGACCGGCAGGAGTACGCCCATCCAGGCCCAGGAGAGGCCCCAGCCCCCGATGAGCACGGCGATGTCGACCGTCGAGGAGATGCGCGGCCCGTAGATGAACCAGGCCGCGGTGAGGAGCCACGGGACCGCGGTGAGCGCGTGCCCGACGATGACGAAGCGCTTGCGGTAGGCGAGCCGCCCCGTGAAGTGCGCCGCGAAGATGCCCGGAAGGCCGGTGGCGAGGAGAAAGAGGACCGGCAGCGCGCCGACCGTCGTGTTGGACGCGCCGAGGTGCGTCAGGAAGACCGGCAGGATCGCGATGTTCGAGATGAGCGCGAGTCCGACGCCCCAGAAGATCTCCACGCTGAAGATCCACGTGAGATTCTTCCAATGACGGTCGAGCGGGAGGGTCATCGGGACAGCCTAACAGGTCGATCGGGGCGGGAGTACCGCGAGGTTACGTGGCGCGCTTCTTCTGCTTCGCCGCCTTGATCGCCTCCCACCGTTCGAGCAGCGTCTTCTCCGCGCCCCGCGCCACGCCGCGCCAGTAGACCGGCGTCCCCATCTCGTCCGGGAAATAGCGCTGGGCGTCGATGGCGTCCTCGAACTCGTGGGCGTACTCGTAGCCCTCGCCGTAGCCGAGATCCTTCATCAATTTCGTGGGCGCGTTTCGGATATGGAGCGGCACCGGGTAGGGCGGCTTCTCCATCGCGTCGCGCGCGGCGGCCTTGTAGCCGATGTAGATCGAGTTGCTCTTCGGCGCGAGCGCGAGATAGACG
>DASTSZ010000278.1:0-6195 GCA_035760425.1 Candidatus Eiseniibacteriota bacterium
TGGCCGCGGCGAGGAACGCGATCGTGCCGGGTCCGCGGCGCCCATCCGGCGACTTCTGAATTCCCTTCATCGGTACTCTCCTTCGGTTCGAGACTGCGGTTGACGACGATTCATCGAGAGCGTTTCGACGCCGTGGGCGGCGTGTCGCGCGCGGCCGGCGGCGCCTCGGGCGGAACGCCCGCGACCGCCTTCAGCGCCTCTTCCGGCGTCATGGCGCCGGCGATCGGCGCGCCGCCGAAGACTTCCGGTTCGTTCTGCGTGTTGAATCCGATCGGGTGCGCCCCCTCGTGCCGGTTCGACTCGATCGAGATTCGGGCGATGAGGTGGTAGGGCACCATCTCGGTGCGGAGCGGCGAGGGCGCGTCCGCGTGCTCCTCCTCGTGCACGGCGAGCGCGATCCAATTCGGCGCGACGCCGATGATGTGACAGAGGTCGAGGGACTGTCCGTCCATGAGGTGGATCTGGACGCTCGGGAACTCCTCCTTCGGATCGGGGCAGCGGTCCCGCACGAGGCCGCGGAGATTCTGCATGAAGAAGAGCGGCCCGAAGGAGACGCGCTGATCGGCGGCCGCCAGCTCCTTCATCGCCTTCTTGGCATCGGCGCTCGGCTTCGCCGGTTTCACCGCCATCGTCTCACCCTCCGTCGGCGGGCGTGCGCGTCGCGCCGGCCGCCTGTTCCCGCTTCAACTGCCCGTACCGCCAGTAGGCGTAGACCACCGGGATGATCTCCAACGTCAGGAACGCCGAGGTGAAGAGTCCGCCCACCATCGGCGCCGCCACGCGCTTCATCACGTCGGCCCCCGCGCCCTGCGACCAGAGGAGCGGCACGAGGCCGATCATCATCGTCGCCACCGTCATCAGTTTCGGGCGGACGCGCTGCACCGAGCCTTCCAGGGTCGCGTCGACGATGTCGTCCAGGTCGCGGATGCGCCCTTCCCGCTTCCGCTTCAGGTACGCGGCGTCGCAGTAGACGATCATGACCACGCCCGTCTGCGCCGCCAGGCCGATCAGGGCGATGATGCCGACCCAGACCGCCGTGGAGAGATTGTAACCCAGCGCGGCCAGAAGCCAGACGCTTCCGACGAGAGCGAACGGGACCGAACAGAGGACGATCAACGACTGCGTCAGGTTCCCGAAGTTGAGATAGAGGAGGAAGAGGACGAGCACGATCGTGAGCGGGATGAGGAAGCGCATCCGCCCCTGCATCGCCTCGAGCAGTTCGTACTGGCCCGTCCACTTGAGCGAGTAGCCGGCCGGGAGCCGGACCTCGCGCTCGACCGCGCGCTTCGCGTCGTCCACGTAGCCGCCGATGTCCTGCTTCGCCGCGTCCATGTCCACGTAGACGTAGCCGACGAGCATGCCCGCCTCGTCGCGGATCATGGGGGGACCCGTCGTCACGCGGAGGTCCGCGACCTGGCCCAGCGGAATGTGGGGGCCGCCCGCGTCCTTCCAGGCGTAGCCGGCCGTCGAGCCCTCGACGCGCGAGGCGCCCGGCGCGGCGGAAGCCGAGCCCGAGCCGTTCATGCCGGACATGCCGCCGCCGGGCCGGCTACCGCCGCCGCTCGTACCGCCGCCGGACGAGTTCCCGCCTCCGCTCATTCCGCCGCCGCTCATGTCGGAGGACTGCGCCGTGTAGAGCGGCATGTCGCTCACCGCGGCCGAGGCGAGGAGGATCGGTTCGGTCTCGCCGCCGTCTCCCGTCGCGGGGGCGGCGCCCATCGAGGAGGCGGCCGGCCGCGACGCGCCTCCCATCGGAAGCGGAATCAAGACGTGGCGCAGCCGCTCGAGATCCTGGCGGAGCTCGCGCGGGTAGCGGACGCTGATCGAGAAGCGGTTCCGCCCCTCGACGGTCACCTCGATCGGCTGACCGCCCACGGCCGCCTCGATCACATCCTGCACGTCGCCCAGGGTGAGCCCGTACCGCGCGAGCGCCTCCCGGCTCGGCACGATGTCGACATAGAAGCCGCCCGTATTCCGGTCGGAGTAGACACTCCGCGTGTTCGGCACGCGCGAAAGCGTCCGTTCGAGATCGACTCCGATTCGCTCGATCGAGTCGAGATCGGCGCCGAAGACCTTCACGCCGATGGGCGTGCGGATGCCGGTCGAGAGCATGTCGATGCGCGTCTTGATCGGCATCGTCCAGGCGTTCGTCCAGCCCGGGATCTGCACCTTGCGATTGAGGGCCTCGGTCAACTCCTGCCAGCTGAGCCGTCGATGGTCGGGCCAGAAGGGCCGGAAGAGCGGCTTCAGCCACTCCGGCGCCCACGTCGAGTACCACCGCGGAACGGGCCGGCGGCGCCACTCCTCCCGCGGCTTCAGCTTCACGATCGTCTCGACCATCGAGAGGGGCGCGGGGTCGGTCGCGCTCTCCATCCGGCCCGCCTTCCCGAAGACGTGCTCCACCTCGGGAAACTCGCGAATGAGCCGGTCCTGCACCTGGACGTAGCGCTTCGCCTCCTCGATGGAGATGTTCGGGAACGTCGTCGGCATGTAGAGGATGTCGCCCTCGTTCAAGGGCGGCATGAATTCGTGGCCGAGGTGGAGCGCCATCGGCGCGGCCGACAGGAGCGCCGCGAGGCCGATGGCGATCGTCGTCTTCGGATTCTTCAGGGCCACCCACGCGAACGGCTTGTAGACGGCGATGACGGCGCGCGAGACGGGGTGGTCCTTCTCGTGGCGGATCTTCCCGCGGATCAGAAGCGACATGAGCGCCGGCGCCAGCGTGATCGAGACGAGCGCGGCCAGCGCCATGGCGAAGGTCTTCGTGAAGGCGAGCGGCTTGAAGAGACGCCCCGCCTGCCCGTTCAGCCCGAAGATCGGGAGGAACGCGACCGTGATGATGAGGAGCGAGAAGAAGATCGGCGGCCCCACTTCCTTCGCGGCGTCGATGAGCACGCGCTGGCGGTCGGCGCCCGGCGGCGCGGTCTCGAGGTGCTTGTGGGCGTTCTCCACGAGGACGATGGCGGCGTCCACCATCGCGCCGATGGCGATGGCGATCCCGCCGAGGCTCATGATGTTCGAATTGATGCCGAGGAAGTACATCGGCACGAACGCGAGCCCCACCGCCACCGGCAGCGTGAGGACCGGGACGAGCGTGCTCCGAACGTGGAGGAGGAAGACGAGGATCACGAGGCTGACGACGATCCCCTCCTCGATGAGCGTGTGGCGCAGCGTGTCGATGGCGCGGTGGATCAGGTCGGAACGGTCGTAGACGATCCGAAGTTCCACGCCTTCGGGGAACGACGGCTTCAGCTCCGCCACGCGCCGCTTGATCCGCTCGATCACCTGGAGCGCGTTCTCTCCGTAGCGCATGACCACCGTGCCGCCGACCGCCTCCCCTTCGCCGTCGAGTTCGCTCGTGCCTCGGCGGATGTCGGGGCCGAAGGCGACGGTGCCGACGTCCCCCACGCGAACCGGCGTGCCGGTGCGGGGATCGGCGCCGAGCGCGATCTGGCGGAGATCGTCGAGATTTCGCACGTAGCCGCGGCCCCGCACGAAGTACTCGCGCCCCGACATCTCGAGCACGCGCCCGCCGACGTCGGAGTTGCTCCGGCGTATCGCCGACGTCACGTCGGAGAGAGAGAAGCCATACGCGTGGAGCCGGTCGGGATTCACTTCGACCTGATACTGGCGTTCGTATCCGCCGACCGACGCCACTTCCGCCACGCCGGGAACGCTTCCGAGCGCGTAGCGGAGATTGAAGTCCTGATACGTGCGGAGTTCCGCGAGGTCGTGGCGGCCGCTCTTGTCGACGAGCGCGTACTGGAAGACCCAGCCGACGGAGGAGGCGTCGGGCCCGAGGACCGGGTTCACGCCCTGCGGGAGCCGCTGGCGGATCGTCGCCATGTACTCGAGCACGCGGCTCCGCGCCCAGTAGAGGTCGGTTCCCTCCTTGAAGATGACGTAGATGAAGCTCATGCCGAACATCGACTGGCCGCGCACCGCCTCCACGCGCGGCGCGCCCAGGAGCGAGGAGACGATCGGGTAGGTGATCTGATCCTCCACCAGGTCGGGGCTTCGCCCCATCCACTCGGTGAAGACGATCACCTGCGGGTCGGACAGATCGGGAATGGCGTCGAGCGGCACGCGCTGGATGGCGACGACCGACCCGACGATCAGGAACGCCGTCAGGAGAAAGACGAGCGTCCGGTGCGTCGCGCAGTACTCGATGATGCGCCCGATCACGGCTTCGTCTCGTGCGCGTGGCCGGCGGCGGGCGCCGAGCCGAGCCCGGCGATGGCGGTGCGAAGCCGGCTCTCCGAGTCGATGAGGAACGAGGCGCTCGCCACGACCGTGTCCCCTTCGGCGAGACCGCCGAGGATCGGGACCCACTCGCCGTCGCCCCGTCCCGCCGTCACGCGGCGCGGCTCGAATCGCCCGCCGGCGCGCGCGAGAAAGGCGTAGGTGTTCTCGCCCGCGTTCACGACGGCCTCGGTCGGGACGGCGAGCACCGGGCGGCTCCCCGCCATCACCGCGGCGCGTCCGTACATGCCGGGCCGGAGCACGCCCCCGGGATTCGAGAGCGCGAATCGGATCTTCAGCGTGCGCGTGTCGCTCGAGACGGTCGGATAGAGGAAGTCGACGCGGCCGTCGAAATGGCGGCCGGGGAACGCCTCGACGCGGAACTCGGCGCGGTCGCCGACCCGCACGCGCCCGTAGTCCATTTCATAGAGGTCGGCCAGGACCCAGACGCGGGAGAGATCGGCGATGGTGAAGAGAGGCGTGTCGGCGCCGACCGACTGGCCGTCGACCACGTTGCGCTCGAGCACCGTGCCGGTGACCGGCGCGCGGAGCGTGAGCGAGGTGCTCGCCGTCCGCTCCCGCTCGAGGCGCGCGATCTCCTCCTCCGGAACGCCGAAGAGCTTCATCCGTTCGCGTCCCGCCGAGAGCGCGCTTCCTTCGTGCGGCCCGGCTCCGTCGTGCCCGCTCGCCGTCCCGGCGCCCGGCGCGCCCTCCGTCGGACGGGCGCCGAGTTCGATCAGGTACTCGAGTTCGGTCTGGTAGAGCTCCGGGCTGTAGAGCGTGAGGAGCGGCGCGCCCTGGCGCACCATCTGCCCCGTCTCGTTCACGTGCAGCTTCTGGATGTAGCCGCCGACGCGCAGCTGCACGCGCCGGAGACTCCCCTCGTCGGGCGCGACGAATCCGACGAGATCGATCCGTCCGCCGAGCGTGCGCCGCTCCACGCGGGCCGTTCGAATGCCGATCAACTGGATTCGCTCGGGCGAGATCTGGATCGACGTGAGGCCGGGCACGCCGCCCGCCCCGCCGCCGGACGAGTCGGCATGCGCGTCGTGTCCCTCGCCCGCCGCCGGCATCGGCTCGAGCGTCATGCCGCAGATCGGGCACTCGCCGGGACGGTCCGAGGTGTAGCTGGGGTGCATCGGGCAGTAGTAGCGAAGCGCCTTCGCGCCGGCCCTCGGCTCGCCGTCCGAGCGGAGCCCGATGACGTAGACCGTGATGCTCCCCGCCGCCAGGAGCAGGAGCCCCGCGAAGAGAATCCAGCGCACGCTGTTCATGAAGGAGGCGCCCGGGGGCGGCGGCTCATGGCCGACCGGCGTCGGGAGTCGATTGTCGTTCGTCATTTCTCACCCCTCCGAATGGCGGGAAGTTCGAGCCCCGCGAGATCGCCGCGCCCGGTCAGCGCGATCAGGCGCCCCTGCGCGCGCGCGAGGGTTCGGCGCGCGTCGAGAAGCAGGAGGTCCTCCGCGTAGAGCGCGTGGTTCGCGTCGAAGACGCGCCAGAGATCGGCCGAGCCCGCCGCGTACGCGCTCCACGTGGCTTCGACCGCGCGCGTCTGCGCCGTGACGACCGTATCGGCGAGGAGCGCCACCATGCGCGCGGCGGCCACGGCATCGGCGTGGAGCGCGCGCGCCTCGCGGGCGAGATCGAGTTCGGCTTCGCGCCGCTCGGCGGCCGAGGCCCTCGCCATCGCGTTCATCTCGTCGGCCATGGCCCCTTCCCGCGAGCCCGAGAAGATCGGAAGCATGACGCCCACCGACGCCGAAACCATGTCGTTCAGTTCCATGCCGTGCGGATCGCGGCCCCGTTGGCCGTAGGAGGCCTTCAGGTCGAGACCGGGCCACGTCATGCGGGACGCGGCCTTCGCGGCGAATTCGTAGCCGCGGCGCCGCGCGTCGGCCTCGCGGAGACGCGGATGCCCGTCGCGCGCCGCGGCGAGCCAGGTGGCGGGATCGG
>DASTSZ010000279.1:0-4036 GCA_035760425.1 Candidatus Eiseniibacteriota bacterium
CGCGCGCCCGCACGAAGAACACGGCCGCCATGTAGATCAGCAGGTCCCACCGCACGTTCCGCATCGTTGTGTGCGTCACGAACGCCGCCATGATCGCCACGATCAGCAGCGCGCCCCCGACTCGCATCGTCTTCGGAATCAGGAAGAGCACCGCGCCGAACGCCTCGACGCCTCCGACGAGGATCCCGTGGAGCATGGCCTGATGGGACTTCACGTAGTGCGCCTCGACCACGGTCTGAAGGCTCATGGCGAGGAGCCCGAGCCCGAGGGTCCACCAGAAGATCCGAAAGGACATCTCTTCGCGGCCGGGCGTCATGAGCTTCTCCCTTGGTTCACCACGCGAACTCGCCGCGAATCGTGACCGGCGTATCGTCCTTCCGACGCGAGTACTCGTGCTGGAAGTTGTGGTGGCGGCTCGTCCCGATGGTCGCGATCACGCTGGCGCGTCGGCTCGGTTGGAAGGCGACTCGGCCCGATAGGCGCGCCTCTTCCGCGATGGTCCCGGCAAACGCGGACGCGTCCACGCTCCCGCCGGCGGGCTTGTCGTAATAATCCCCAATCGCCCCCTCGCCCTTCTTCCGCCACTCCCCGCGCACCGCGAACTCCCACGCCGCGCCCCGCTCGTACGCGATCTCTCCCTCCAGCGACGCCACATCGGGCCCGAGTTCGAACCCCAACGGGAACCCCTCGTGCTCGAAGTGATGCCCGTGAAACGCGGAGTACGTGTAATTGTTCACGCGGTTGTACTCGACCGAGGCGCCCACCGCGTCCCGGCCGCCGCGAACGGCGCGCCGATGCTCCACGCCCGCCTGATACCCGATGAGATCGGGCTTGTAGTCGCGGCTGAACGAAATGTCGTCCACCATCAGTTCGCCCCAGGCGCGCCAGCCGCGCGTGGGCGTCCACGACACGTCCGCCGACCAGAGCACGTTGTTCTTCGCGAGCGCCACGCCCGTGGAGTCGCCGGGAATCGCGCCGGCGGTTCCGCTCTTGGGCCGCTTCTCCCAGAACGAGTAGGGGACCATCGGCATCGCGTAGAGGGGCGCCTGGCTCGTGCCGTCGAAACGGGCGAGTTCGGTGAAGCCGGCGGTCAGCCGCCCGCAGGGCGACCACTCCAATCGATGCCCGGCCAGATACGTCTGCGGCCCGGGATCGAGCATCGACACGAACCACTGGAGCCGCCACGAGCGAAAGGCGGTCACCTCCGCACGAACCATGTCGAGCGCGGGGGCGGCGTCGGAGAGCGCGAGCGTTCCATCCTGTCCCGGGCCCCATCGCAGCCACGCGTGCCCTGCGAGCAGGCGCACACGGCCGAGCCGCGCCTCCACGTACGCCTCGTCGACCCAGGTGTTGAAGTCGACGCCCTCCACCAGGGAGTTGAACGTCCCGAAGTTCGGCGTGCCGCGCCCGCCTTGCGACGCGGTGCCGGCGTAGATGTCGGCGACCATCACCACCGACGAATCGAACGCGCCCGCGAAGGCGGCGCCCGCGCGGTAGTCGCGGTTGATCTCGGGAAGGTTCCGCTTGTCCTCGGAGTAAAGGAGCGAGACGTAGGGCGAGATCTCGGCGCGCTCGCCGTTCTCGCCCTGCGCGGTGATGAGCGCGGGGTGTCCGCCCGGCGAGGCGGGATCGAGCGCGCGGCGGGCGCGGCGGGCGGCGGGATCCTCGGCGGCCTCCGTGTGGGCCGCCGTCAGCGCGTCGAGGTAGGCGAGCGCCTCGGCGCGGCGCAGCGGGCGCGACGAAAGGAATCGCGGCGCCTCGCCGAAGCGCGCGGCGAGCCGCTCGAGGTCGCGATAGATCGCGTCTTCGGTGGGGATTCGTTCGTCGGGAAGGTAGGTGGCCACGGAGGGCGGAGCCCATGCGAGCAGCGCCGCCCCCGCGACCAGGGCGCATCCAAGCACCACCGCTGCGATCCGTCGCACGGCCGGAGCATAGACAAGCCCCGGGCCGGCGTCGAGCGACTAGACGTAAGGCTAGAAGTGGTAGGTGAGTCCGGCCCCGCGCGGCGAGGCTTCGACTTCGAGATTCGCGGGGAGCCCGTCGTGGTGCGTCACGGCCATGCCGATCGAGAGCCCGAGCGCGGCGCCGAAGACGACGTCCGACAGGTAGTGCTTGTGGTCTTCCATGCGTCCGATGCCGGTGGCGCCCGCGAGGATGAAGGCGGGAATTCCGGCCGAGGGCCCAAGCCGGCTCGCGAGCACGGGCGCCATGGCGAACGCGGTGGTGGTGTGGCCGGAGGGGAAGGAGTAGGCGCCGCCGTTCGGGCGCTTGCGGTGGATCGCGACCTTGAGCGCGGTGACCGCGAGTGTCGAGTAGGCGAGCGATCGGAACATCTCGGAGCCGGTCTGCTTCAGCCCGCGATCGTTGGCGAGGTATCCGGTGCCCAGGAAGACCCCGGAGAGCGCCGCGAGCGTCACGCCCGAACCGTACTCGTTGCCGATGTCCGACGGACCGTCGAATCCGCCGCTCTCGAAGAGCGCCGCCTGGCGCTTGGGGTTCTCCACGATCAGGCTCGCGCCCGCCGCCACGGCGCCGACGGCGAGCACTGTGAGCGTGCGGGGCTGCGCGACGCCGTGGAGATCGTCGCCGATGGTTCGTGCCCAAGAAGGAGCGGCTGCGGCGTTCGTCGGGAGGCAGGCTGCCAACATGGCAGTCAGAACCAGCGCGCCCTTGGTGCTCCGGAGGAGAGATTTCAGGGGGGGTACCTCCGTAAGGGGCATGTCTTTCATACCCCCCGGGTCGACGGCCAGTTCCCGAAGGCGTTGGTCGCCCCGGCCCATCCTCCTATTCTTCGGCAGGTCGGCCGGGCGGCTTGAGCCCGTCCCGCGCCCCTCCAGGCGACCGGCCGCGAGATCGGCGGCTTCATGGCCGCGCCGGGCTCGCGCCGAGGGTGGGGAGCAGCTCGTCCAGTTGCGCGAAGGTCTCGACCATCACGTCCGCCGCCCCGGTGCCGGCCGCGTCGAGAGCTTCCTTCGAGGGATAAAGCTCGTGCATGACCAGCAACGTCTTGCCGCCTCGTTCCTCGAAGGTCACGGTCGTGACGGAACCCTCGTCGCTCTCCTCGTTGGTCCAAGCGAGGCGCGAGTGCGGTGTCACTTCCTTGTACGTGCCGAAGAACGCCGCCTGGGAGTCCCCGTAGGCGAACACCAACCGGTATTTGCCGCCGACACGAACGTCCATTTCGCAGGAAAGCAGGGTCATTCCCATCGACTTCGGCACCCACCACCGCCTGAACAGCTCGGGCTTGGTCCACGCCTCGAACACAAGGCGCGCGGGGCCGTTGAACGTTCGCGTGACGACGAGTTCACGCTCGGACGTCCGCTCCACCGTCGTGCGGTTCTTCATGGGGGCAGGTTCACTCTCTCTTCTTGCGTCCATCGACCTTCTCCTTCCGTTTCAGTTCCTCGACAACCCTGTCCAGCTCGTCGAACCGTGCGTCCCAGAGCTGGCGGTGCCTGTCAATCCATGCCGCCTCTTCATCCAGTCTGCGCACGCCGAGTTTGCAGGTCCGCACGCGCCCGACCTTTTCCGTGGTGACGAGCCTCGCCCGCTCCAAGACGCCCACATGCTTCTTCATGCCGGTGAGGGTCATGTGGAACTTCTCGGCAAGGTCCGTGATCGAAGCGTCGCCACGCCCGAGTTGCTCCAGCACGCCACGTCGGGTGGCGTCGGAGAGCGCGGCGAACGAGACATCGAAGCGGGGTTGGCTATACTGAACCATGTGGTTCAGTATACAACACCTGCCTGGCGGCGCGCAAGGGGTGGCTCCACGCGCGATCGGTGATCGACGACCACGACGATTGACCGGGGGGCGCGGGGTTCCTATCCTGCGCCAATGCGGCCGCACCTAGGTATCGGCGTGAGGTTCCGGCGCCTCGTCGAACTCCTCTTCGTGGCAGCCGCCGTCGCGGTCGCAGCCGTCGCCGCCGTCGCCGCGCCCGCCGGCGCCGCGACCCTCCCTTACATCCCCCTCGACCACTGGACCACGCCGCTCCTCACGGAGGCCGCGGGCCGCGGGCTCCTGCCCGGCGTCTCC
>DASTSZ010000280.1:0-2802 GCA_035760425.1 Candidatus Eiseniibacteriota bacterium
GTCGTCTGGGCCGGCATCGCAGGCGGGGAGTCGGAACTCCTCGCCCTGGGCCGGCGCGTGAACGGCGCCATCGACGCCGCCGGGTTCGACCCCGCCGACAAGCCCTTCCGCCCCCATTTGACGCTCGGCCGCGTCCGGGAGGGGGCGACGGGGCTCGAGGCGCTCCGCGGTTTCGCGCTTCCGGCGCCGCTCCCGGCGGAGGCCCTCCTCGACCGGATCGTCGTGATGAAAAGTGACCTCCACCCCTCCGGCGCCCGCTATACTGCGCTCCGGGAGGTGCGTCTCCCATCGCCGCGACGCGGCGACGATCCGGGCTCCGGCGATACGTAGTCGCCGGAAGCCGCCGGGCTCCACGCGCCGGCGGCGTCCCGCGAATCCAAACCACACATTCATCACCCCGACCCGAACGGCGTCCCGGCACGGACCGCCAGCACGAAACCAGGGGGAACAGATGGCCGTGAATCCGTCCAATCGGGAAACGAATCGCGAAGGGAAGGGAGAGCGCTCCAAGGCTCTCGAACTCGCCGTCCAGCAGATCGAGCGCCAGTTCGGCAAGGGCGCCATCATGAAGCTCGGCGAGGAGCATGCCCGCGTCCAGATCGACGCCATTCCGACCGGCTCCTTGGGCCTCGACGTGGCCCTCGGCATCGGCGGCGTCCCGCGCGGACGCGTCATCGAGATCTACGGACCGGAGTCGTCGGGCAAGACGACGCTCACCCTCAGCATCATCGCGCACGCGCAGAAGCAGGGGGGCAACGCGGTCTTCATCGACGCCGAGCACGCCCTCGACGCCGCGTACGCCAAGCGCCTCGGCGTCGACATCGACGCGCTTCACGTCTCGCAGCCCGACACGGGCGAGGAGGCGCTGGAGATCGCCGAGCACCTCGTGCGAAGCGGCGCCGTCGACGTCATCGTCATCGACTCGGTGGCCGCGCTCGTGCCGAAGGCGGAGATCGAGGGCGAGATGGGCGACTCGCACATGGGGCTTCAGGCGCGCCTCATGTCGCAGGCGCTCCGGAAACTGACCGGCACCATCTCCAAGTCGAAGACGACCGTCATCTTCATCAACCAGATCCGCATGCAGATCGGCGTCATGTTCGGGAATCCCGAGACGACGACCGGCGGGCGCGCGCTCAAGTTCTACGCCTCGGTCCGGATGGACATCCGCCGCATCGGCGCCATCAAGGACGGCGACGTCGTCATCGGCAGCCACGTGAAGGTGAAGGTGGTGAAGAACAAGGTGGCGGCGCCGTTCAAGGAAGCCGAGTTCGACATCCTTTACAACGAAGGCATCTCCCGCGAAGGCGAACTCCTCGACATGGCCGTCGAGAAGAACATGGTGCAGAAGAGCGGGACCTGGTTCGCGTACGGCGAGGAGCGGATCGGCCAGGGACGCGAGAACGCGCGCGTCTGGCTGAAGGAGCACCCCGAGGTCGTGGCCGAGCTGGACGCCAAGATGCGCGACGCGCTCGGCATCGGCGCCGCGAAGGCGGAGCCGGAAGCGGCGGCCCCGGTCGCCGCGGCGGCCGGCGAAGGGCGAGGGGAGCGCCGGGTTCGTATTTAGGCGATGCCGCTCCAGCCTGATCGGGCGGCTTCGGACGAGGCGGCGAAGGAAGCCGCTCTCAGATTGCTGGAGCGCGGACCGCGCACCGAGCGGGAGATCGTCGATCGCCTGCTCGGGCGCGGCTTCGCTCCCGACGCGGTGGAGCGCGCCGTCGAGCGCCTTCGCCGCGTCTCGCTATTGGACGACCGCGCGTTTCTCCGCGCGTTCGTGCGCACCGAGCTGAACCGGCGGCCGCAGGGCCGCCGCCTGCTCGTGATGAAGTTGAAGCGGCGGGGCGTTCCGGCGCCGCTCATCGAGGAGCTCGACGCGCTCCTCGAACGGGACGGCGACCTGGCGGAGAGTCGCCTCGCCACCGAATCGGAGCGCGCGGCCCTCGCGGCGGCGGCGCTGCGGCGGCGATACGCCGGCCGGCCCGAGGAGGAGCGGCGGCGGAAGATGCAGAACGCGCTCCTGCGCCGCGGCTTTTCGTGGGAGACCATCCGGGAACTCGTCGGAGCGGAACCAACCGAGGAATCGACGTGAATCGTCCGACCAGCAACGAACTCCGGCGCACCTTCGTCGATTTCTTCAAGGACCGCCGCCATCCGCACTTGCCGATGGCGCCCCTCGTGCCGCTCGACGACCCGACGCTCCTCTTCACGTCGGCCGGCATGGTTCCCTTCAAGCCCTACTACTCCTCGCCCCTCCCGCCCCCGACGCGCCGCGCCGTCACGGTGCAGCGCTGCCTCCGGCTGACCGACATCGAGAACGTCGGCGTGACGGTGCGGCACGCGACCTTCTTCGAGATGCTCGGCAACTTCTCCTTCGGCGACTACTTCAAGAAGGACGCGATCCAGTTCGCCTGGGAGCTGCTGACCAAGGTGTACAAGCTGCCGGGCGAGAAGCTGTGGGCCACGGTCTACGAGACCGACGACGAGGCCTTCGAGCTCTGGACCCGGGTCATCGGCC
Organism: Candidatus Eiseniibacteriota bacterium; assembly: GCA_035760425.1. Lineage (GTDB taxonomy): Bacteria > Eisenbacteria > RBG-16-71-46 > SZUA-252 > SZUA-252 > SZUA-252. The sequence continues at coordinate 2,513 of DASTSZ010000280.1, forward strand.
TGCCCAAGGAGCGCGTGGTGCGGATCGGCGACAAGCCGGGCGGGCAGAAGTACCAGTCCGACAACTTCTGGCAGATGGCGGACACCGGCCCCTGCGGGCCGTGCAGCGAGATCTTCTACGACCGCGGCCCGGGAATCGCCGGCGGCCCGCCGGGATCGGCCGACGCCGACGGCGACCGGTACACCGAGATCTGGAACCTAGTGTTCATGCAGTTTGATAGGCAGAGAAGCGGCGACTCCTTTGTCATGCATCCGCTGCCACGCCCGTCGGTCGACACCGGCATGGGCCTG
>DASTSZ010000281.1:0-3097 GCA_035760425.1 Candidatus Eiseniibacteriota bacterium
CCTTTCCAGGACTCGACGACCCGATACCGCGCAACACCGACTCCTGCCGTCTCGCACTCGACAAGGCCCACGAACGAGGCCAGGGTAACCTGGGTCTGCCAGGGTGCGGGAATGTAGGAGCAAGCGACACCGATCGACGGAGAACCGAGCGCACCCACAAGGGCGATGCCCGCCAGGATCTTGGCGGCTGAAGTGATTGTCACCCCCCGCACGCCAGCCGCGCGGCGTCTTCCGGATCGCGCGCGATCGTGATGAGGCTCAGCACCGCGTCGTTCACCTCGAACCGGCGCGACAGGAAGTCCATCAGCTCTTTCCACTGATCGCCCAACAGCACCAACCCCTGCGGCCCGTCGTCGCGGTCGAACATCAAGAGCGTCCAGACCCAGAACAGCTCATTCAACGTGCCGACCCCGCCCGGCAGCACGATCGCGGCGCGCGTGCCGCCCAGCAGGCATCGAACGCGCGCGTGGAGATCGGGCGACTCGTGCACTTCGTCCAGGAACGAATTCGGCTTCCGGGCCTCCGCGAACCAACGGAGCGTGCAGCCGACGACGCGGCCGCCCTCCGTCTTCGCGCCCGCCGCGACGCCCTCCATGATCCCGCCGTAGCCGCCGCAGCGGATGATCGCGCCGCGCTTCGCCAACGCGCGGCCGAGCGACTCGGCCAAGCGATAGTGGGGCGCGGCGTTCGAGGCCTGGCTGCTGCCGAAGACGGCGACCGACACGGCGGACATGATGCCCTCCCCTTATGCTAGGATCGTTTCGATGAATCCCACCCCGGCGGCGCACGATCGCGCCCGAGCCCCCCGCGTGGTCCGCATCGCCCTCGCGCAGGTGAATCCTGTCGTCGGCGATCTTCCCGGAAACACCAAGAAGGTCATCGAGTTCATCGAGCGGGCCCGGTCCCAGGGTGCCGAATTGGTGGCGTTCCCGGAACTGGTCCTCACGGGGTATCCGCCGGAAGACCTTCTTCTCCGGCCGGAGTTCATCGAGCAGAACCAGGCGGCCCTGGACGAAGTGGTTCGCGCCACGCAAGGCATCACCGCCATCGTCGGTTTCGCGCAGCGGGCGGGCGACGTCTACAACGCGGCGGCCATCGCGCACGACGGCCGGATCGCTGCAGTTTATCAGAAGAGCCACCTGCCGAATTACGGCGTCTTCGACGAAGTCCGCTACTTCCGCCCCGGCCGCGATCCCTTCATCTGCGTGCGCGGACCGCTCCGCTTCGCGGTGAACATCTGCGAGGACATCTGGACGCCCTCGGGCCCGATGGCGCTCGCGCTCTACGGCGAGGCGGAACTCGTCATCAACCTCTCGGCCTCGCCCTTCCACGCCGGCAAGTCGATCTCGCGCGACCGCATGCTCGCGACGCGCGCCGCCGACGGCGTGGCCTTCGTCGCGTTCGTGAACAACGTCGGCGGGCAGGACGAACTCGTCTTCGACGGCAACAGCCGCCTCTTCGGACCGCGCGGCGAGGACGTCGCGCGCGCCGCCGCCTTCGAAGAGGACCTCGTGCTCGTGGACCTCGACCTCGACGCGGTCTTCCGCGCTCGGCTCAAAGATCCGCGAAGCCGCGAAGCGGCGCAGACCGACAACGGCGACGCCGTGCTTCGGTCGGTGACGCTCTCCGACATCCCCGCGATCGCGAAGCCGCCCCTCCCCGCCCGAACGACGCGCACGCCCGACGGCGCGGAGGAGATCTACCAGGCGCTCGTCCTCGGCACGCGCGACTACATCGTGAAGAACGGCTTCTCGCGCGTGGTGCTCGGGCTCTCGGGCGGGATCGACTCGGCGCTCACCGTCGCGATCGCCGCCGACGCGCTCGGCGCGTCGAACGTCACCGGCGTCTTCCTTCCCTCGCCCTACACGTCGAAGGAGAGCGCGGAGGACGCGGCGGCGCTGGCGCGCAACGTCGGCATCGACTACCGCACGCTCCCCATCGGGGACGAAATGGCGTCCTACCAGAAGACGCTGGCCGAGGTCTTCCAGGGGCGCCCGGAGGACACGACGGAAGAGAATCTCCAGTCGCGCATACGCGGCAATCTCCTCATGGCGCTCTCGAACAAGTTCGGCTGGATGGTCCTCACGACCGGCAACAAGAGCGAATACTCCTGCGGCTACGCGACGCTCTACGGCGATATGGCGGGGGGATTCGCGGTGCTGAAGGACGTCTTCAAGACGCTTGTCTACGAACTCTCCGTCTATCGAAACACGCGCGCCGGAAAGCCCTGGATCCCGGAGCGGACGATCACGCGCCCGCCCACGGCCGAGTTGAAGCCGGGCCAGCTCGACACCGACTCGCTTCCGCCCTACGACGTGCTCGACCCGATCCTACGCGCCTACGTGGAGGAGGATTGGGAGGTCGAGCGAATCATGGCGCTCGGCCACGACCGCGCGCTCGTTCGCCGCGTCATCCGGATGGTCGACAAAGCCGAGTACAAGCGGCGTCAAGCGCCGCCCGGAATCCGCATCACGCCGCGCGCGCTGGGGAAGGATCGGCGGCTGCCCATCACGAATCGCCACCAGCCGTGGCGCGATTAGCCGCGAACTCCCGCGCCAGCCACTCCCGCGTCGCCTCGACGTCCCCCGGCCTCAGATGATGCCCCGCCGCCTCGCGATGGACGGTGACGCGCGCGCCGCCTCCCGCGAGAACCTTCTCTAGTCTCTCCATCTGTTCGGGCGTCCCGAACGGATCGGTCTCCCCCGCCGCGATCAGCACCGGCACGCCCTTCAACTTCGGCGGCGACGTCGGCTCGTACGGCAACATCGGACGTAGGAGCACCGCGCCCTGCAGCGCCGCCGCGTGCGCGAGCAGCAGCGCCCCCGCGATGTTGGCGCCGTTCGAGAAACCGACCGCCACGATCGGACGATCGCCGAGCGCGTAGGTCGTGCGCGCCGCCGCGACGAACTCCGCGAGTTCCGCCGCGCGCGCCTTGAGATCGTCCACGTCGAACACGCCTTCCCGAAGCCGGCGGAAGAAGCGCGGCGCCGTGCCTTCCAACACGCGCCCGCGCGGGCTCAGGAACGCTGCGCCGTGCGAGAGCATCTCGCCCAATTGCAGAAGATCGTTTTCGTCGCCCCCCGTTCCGTGGAGGAGG
>DASTSZ010000282.1:0-9720 GCA_035760425.1 Candidatus Eiseniibacteriota bacterium
GGGGCGGCGGCCGCGGCCTCGCGTGAGACGGCGAGCGGCTCGGGGTCCGGCGCGGATCGCACGGCGGGCTCGGAGCCGCCGGCCGTCACGGCGGAGAAGCTCGACCCGGCGGAGCGGGAGTTGGCGGCGCGGGCGCTGACCGAAGAGGGCGCGCTGCGGGCCATCGTCGCGGCGGGCGGAGCGGGTTGCTTCGCCACCGCGGAGCTTCGCGAGATCTTGGAGCCCTGGATCGAGTCGGGGCAGCCTCCCCTGACGGAGGAGCGGGACCGGTTGGTCGACGAGCATCCCCTGGTTCGGGGGATCCTGGCCGTTCACCCGGTGGAAGACGCGGTGCCGTTGGACGAGCAGCAGCGGACGGCCCGGGGACTGATCGAGCGTCTGGAAGAGCGCCGCCTGCGGTCGGCCATCCAGGTCCTCGATCGTGCCATTCGAGAAGCGGAACAGGCGCGGGACGCCTCGTTGGATCGGCTGGTGGCCGAACGGCGGGATCTCGCATCCAAACTTCATCAACGAAGCCAAAGCCCGGTTTCCTAGCGTTCGCGTCACCGACAAAGGAGAGTCCCAGGGATGAAGCGCGAGAAGGTGGATCGCCTTCAGGATTTGAAGGCGCTGGCCGGCAAGCAGCAGTACCTGCTGCACGACCAGATCGAGACCTTCCTGGACGAAAGCGCGTCCGTCGACGAGATGGACGAGGTCTATATCGCTCTGAACGACTGGAAAGTCGACATCTTCGACACCCACGAAGAGGCGCAGCAGAAGCTGCGCATCAAGCGGCGCGAAGAGAAGCGTCCTCCCGACAAGCAGGTCGCGGCGCCGAGCGTGAAGTACGACGACCCCGTTCGCATGTATCTCCGCGAGATGGGGCGTGTGCCGCTCCTCGACCGCGAGGGCGAAGTCGAGATCGCGAAGCGGATCAAGGCGGGCGAACGCCAGATCTGCAACGCGCTCTTCCGGTCGCCGCCCATCTTGAAGGAGTTCCTCGCCCACGGGACGAAGCTGAAGCAGAACAAGATCCGCGTGGAGGACTTCACGCAGATCGACTTCGGCAACTGGAACCCCGAGTTCTCGCCGAAGAAGGAGCGCGCCCGCGCGCTGAAGGCGCTCGACAAGGTCCGCTCCTCGGCCGCGAAGCTGGCGAAGCACCAGGAGAAGGCCACGGGCCGTCTCTCGGACGAGAAGAAGAAGCAGCACCACGACAAGCTCCGCTCGCTCGACGAGGAGCTGCTCCGCGACATCGCCGACCTGAACGTGAACAACCGCCTCATCGACCGGATGGCCGAGCGCGTGAAGGAGGCCTCGCGGTTCGTCGACGAGTGCGAGAACGAGTTCGTCGAACTGGAGCAGAAGTGGGGGAAGACGGGCGAGGAGATCGCCGCGCTCCTCCGCCGCGCCAAGAAGAGCAAGAAGGAAGCGATCCAGATCAAGCGGGAAGCCCACCTCGACGCCGAGGACTTCGAGACCTACGACCGGGCCGTGAAGAACGCCCGGAAGAAAATCCGGAAGGTCGAGGAAGAGGCGAACATGTCGCGCGACGACATCAAGGAAGTCGCGCGGGAGATCCGCTCGGGTGAAATCGCGCGCGACAAGGCGAAGCGGGAGATGATCGAGGCCAACGTCCGGCTCGTGATCTCCATCGCCAAGCGCTACACGAACCGCGGCCTCGAGTTCCTCGACCTCATCCAGGAGGGGAACAGCGGCCTCATGCGCGCGGTCGACAAGTTCGACTACCGGAAGGGCTACAAGTTCTCGACCTACGCCACGTGGTGGATCCGTCAGGCCATCACGCGCGCCATCGCCGACCAGGCGCGCACGATTCGCGTCCCGGTGCACATGATCGAGGCGATCAACAAGGTGGTCCGCACGTCGCGGCGGCTCGTGCAGGAACTCGGCCGGGAGCCGACGCCCGAGGAAGTGGCCGTGCGGCTCGCCATGCCCGTGGACAAGATCAAGAGCGTGCTGAAGGCGGCGCAGGAGCCGATCTCCCTCGACCGTCCCATCGGCGAGGACGACGATTCGAGCCTCGGGGACTTCATCGAGGACACGTCGGTCGTGTCGCCGGCGCAGGCCGCGGCCTTCTCGATGCTGAAGGACGAAGTGAACGAAGTGCTCGAGACGCTCAGCAAGCGCGAGGCGCGCGTCATTCGCCTCCGCTTCGGACTCACCGAGGACGGCTGCCCTCGCACGCTGGAGGAAGTCGGCGCGACGTTCAACGTGACGCGCGAACGCATCCGCCAGATCGAGGCGAAGGCGCTTCGCAAGCTCCGCCACCCGACTCGGAGCCGCCGGCTCAAGGGGTACATCGAAGCCATGTGATCGCCGGCGGCGTCCGCGGCTTGACCCTGCGGCGAGCAGGGTGCTAAATTGGCCCGCTCCGGTCCCAGACTCGAACCATGCGCACATTGCGGGCCCATAGCTCAGCTGGTGAGAGCACCCGGCTCATAACCGGGCGGACCTTGGTTCGAGTCCAAGTGGGCCCAATCTTTCGACGCGAGGTGAAGCGGGCGGTTAGCTCAGTTGGGAGAGCGCTGGTATCACAAGCCAGAGGTCGCAGGTTCAATCCCTGCACCGCCCACCATTTCCGGGGAGCGCACGGTCGCGCTCCCCGGTTTTTTGTCCCGATCGCGAGGGCCGTCCGGCCGTGACCGCGCACGCTGAACTGGCGCTCCTGCTGGAGCTGCAGCGCCGCGATTCGCTCCTGGCCGAGAGCCGGCGGCGCCAGGGGGAGATCCCGAAGAAGCGCCAGGCGCTCGATGTGACGCTCCAGCGAGCCCGAACGGCCCTTCTCGGCATCCAAAAGGAACGCGAAGCGGTCCGCCTCGCGCGGCGGGCGCTCGAGAAGGAAGTCGAGTCGTTCGCGTCGGAGTCGGCCCGCCTCGAGAAGCAGCTCTTCGACGTGAAGACGAACGACGAATTCACGGCGATGCAGCACCAGATCGCGAACGTGAAGACGAAGCGCTCCGATCGAGAGACCGAGATCTTGGAGTTGATGGAGCGGGAGGAGTCGCTCACCGCCGGGATCGCGAAGGGCGAGGCGGCGGTGGCGGACGCGGAGCGGGGGCTGAAGGACGGGAACGCGGCGCTCGACGCCGAGTCCGCGGTGCTGGACGACGAAGTGGCGGAGCGGACGCGCGCGCGGGACGATGCGCGCGCACCCATCGGGGCGCCGACGCTCGCGAAGTACGACCGCCTCTACGCCGGGCGCGAGGGGATCGCGGTCGCCGAGGTGCGGAAGGGCGCCTGCGCCGTTTGTCACCGGGCGCTCTCGGCCCATGAACTGCAGATGGCCAAACAAGCCGAAGCGATTCGCGCCTGCGAGGGATGCGGGCGCATCCTGATCTACCTGGAATCGACCGCCGGCTAGGCGGAAGGGAGCGCATCATCGGAGCCCTACGACATCTTCTGCCCTACATCGCGCGGCACCGGGGCGCGCTCATCCTGGGCGCCATCTCCGTGCTGCTCACGAACCTCTTCCAGGTCTGGTCGCCGTGGCTCGTCCGCGGCGCGGTCGACCACCTCCAATCGGGCGCGACGCCGCAGGGACTCCTCCGCGACGCGGGCCTCATCCTCCTCGCCGTGGCGCTCCAGGGCGTCTTCCTCTTCACCATGCGCTGGTCGCTCATTCGCGCGTCGCGCGTGATGGAGTACGAACTCCGAAACGACATCTTCCGCCACATCGCGCGGCTCCCCGCGCGCACCTATCGCACGCGGAAGGTGGGGGATCTCCTTTCCCGCGCCACGAACGATCTCGACGCGGTCCGAAACTTCCTCGGACCGGGCATCATGTACTTCGCGAACACCTGCATCACGTTCGTCATGGCCGTGACGGTCATGTGCCGGATCGACTGGCGCCTGACCCTCATCGCCCTGATCCCGCTTCCGATCCTCTCGTTCCTCGTCGCGCGCCTCGGCGCCAAGTTGCATCACCACTACGAGGCGATCCAGGAGTCGTTCGCCTCGCTGACGGCCAAGGCGCAGGAGACCCTGACCGGCATCCGGGTGGTGAAGGCGCACGTGGAGGAGGAAGGGGAGTACGAGGCGTTCAAGAAGATCCACGACGTCTATCTCGAGCGAAACCGCCAGATGATCAAGCTGCAGGCCGGCATGTGGCCCACGATGTCGCTCGTCGGCGGGATCGCGGCGGCGGTCGTGCTCTGGGTCGGCGGCTCGGCGGTCGTGGCGGGACGGATCTCGCTCGGCTCGCTCGTGGCGTTCCAGATCTACCTCGCCATGCTCCTCTGGCCGATGATCGCGCTCGGGTGGGTGACGAACCTCTTCCAGCGCGGCGCGGCGTCGATGGGGCGCATCAAGGCGATCCTGGACGAGCCGGCGGAGGAGGACGTGGACGAGATCGGCCCGCTCCCGACCTCCGACGCGACGGTCGAGCTGCGCGGGGTCGGCTACCGCTATCCCGGGACCGATCGCGACGTCCTGCGGGACGTGAACCTGACGCTCCGTCCCGGCGACCGCGTGGCGATCGTGGGGCGCACCGGCGCGGGGAAGACGACCCTCTTGCAGTTGATCGCGCGGCTCGACGAGCCGACGGCCGGGGTCATCGCGGTCGGCGGCGTCCCCGCGGCGGAGTGGATGCGAAGCACCCTCCGGCGGCGATTCGGCTTCGTGCCGCAGGAGACCTTCCTCTTCTCCGACACGATCCGCTCGAACATCGCCTTCGGTTACACCGAGGACGCCGAGGCGCCCGACGCGCTCGTGGTCACGCGGCGCGCCGGATTGGAGAGCGATCTCACGCAATTCCCGCAGGGGCTCGACACGATGATCGGCGAGCGCGGCATCACGCTGAGCGGCGGCCAGAAGCAGCGCGTGGCGCTGGCGCGGTCGCTCGCGCTCGAGCGGCCGGTGCTCCTCCTCGACGACTGCTTCGCGTCGGTCGACCCCGGCACCGAGGAGCGGATCTTGGAATCGCTCTTCGATCTCCCGACGAAGCCGACGATCCTCCTCGCCACGCACCGCCGCTCGGCGCTTCTTCGCGTCGACCGGATCGTGGTGCTCGACGGCGGGCGGATCGTCGCGACCGGTTCGCACGAGGAACTCCTGAAGGCCGGCGGTCTCTACGCGGAGCTCTACCACCGCGAAGAGGTCGTCGAGGAGCTGGAGGCGCTATGAGCGGACCGTTCGGATCGGCCGCCGACGACGTCGACGGCAAGGGCAAGATCTACGACCAGCGCCTCGCGCGCCGGCTCTTGCAGTATCTCAAGCCCTACAAGAAGGAAGTCATCATCTCGGTCTTCCTCCTGGGGGCGATCTCGCTTTTGGAAGTGGCCGGGCCGTACCTGACGAAGATCGCCATCGACCGCTACGTGAAGCCGGCGGCCGGCATGAGCGTGGCGCAGGCGGAGGCGATGCGGGGCCTGATGCTGATCGCCGGCGCGTACGTCGGGGTTCTGGCGGGCGCGTTCGTGCTTCGCTACTGGCAGACCTACATCATGGGAATGGTGGGGCAGAAGGCGATGCAGGACCTCCGCCTCGGCATCTTCCGCCACCTCGAGACGCTGACCCCGGGCTACTTCGACACGCGCCCCGTGGGCCGCATCCTCACGCGCGTCACGCAGGACGTGGCGGTGCTGAACGAACTCTTCGCGCAGGGCGTCGTGGCGGTCATCGGCGACCTCTTCATGGTCGGCGGGATCGTCGCCGCGATGTTCTACCTCAACTGGAAGCTCGCGCTCGTCACGATGACGACCGTCGTGCTCCTCGTCATCGCCACCGCGATCTTCCGCGCGAAAGTGCGCGTCTCCTACCGGCGTGTCCGGTCGCGGCTCGCGAAACTGAACGCGTTCCTCCAGGAGCACCTCCAGGGGCTCGACGTCCTGAAGCTCTTCAACGTCGAAGGGAAGCAGACGCGGAAGTTCGACGAGGCGAACAAGGCGCACTTGGACGCGCACGTGCAGAACCTCTTCTACTACGCCGTCTTCTTCCCGGCCGTGGAATTCATCGGCGCCATCGCGCTGGCGCTCATCATCTGGTACGGCGGCGCGGGCGTCCTGGCCGGGACGGTGACCTTCGGCGTCGTCGTGGCCTTCATCCAGTACGCCGATCGCTTCTACCAGCCGGTGCGGGACCTGAGCGAGAAGTACAACGTCTTCCAGGCGGCCATGGTCTCGAGCGAGCGCATCTTCGAGACGTTCGACACCGTCCCCGCCGTGGCCGATCCGCCGGGCGAGCGGGCGGTGGCGGTGCCGGCGCGTCTGCGGGGCGAGGTCGAGTTCGACCACGTCTGGTTCGCCTACAAGGACGAGGAGTGGGTGCTCCGCGACGTCTCGTTCAAGATCGCCCCGGGGGAGAAGGTGGCGATCGTGGGGGCGACCGGCGCGGGGAAGACGACGATCTCGAACCTGCTCACGCGCTTCTACGAATTCCAGAAGGGGACGATCCGCGTCGACGGGAAGGACGTGCGGGAGATCATGGGCGCGACGCTCCGGCGCCAGATCGGACTCGTGCTCCAGGACGTCTTCCTCTTCAGCGGCACCGTGCGGGAGAACATCCGCTTCGGCGCGCGCGAACGCCCGGAGGGCGACGCCGACTCGGCGCTCGCGCAGGTGGGCGGCGAGCGGCTGAAGGCGCGGCTGCCGAACGGGCTGGGCGAAGAGGTCGGTGAGCGCGGGGCCTTCTTCTCGATGGGCGAGCGACAGATCCTCGCCTTCGCGCGGGCGCTCCACTACGACCCGTCGATCCTCATTCTCGACGAGGCGACCTCGAGCGTCGACGTGGAGACCGAGCGCGTCATCCAGGAGGCGCTCCATCGGCTCCTCGAGGGGCGGACCTCGCTCGTCATCGCGCATCGATTGAGCACGATCCTCGACGCCGACCGTATTCTCGTGATGCACAAGGGCGAGGTGCGGGAGCAGGGGACGCACGAGGAGCTGCTCGCGAAGGGCGGCATCTACGCGCGGCTCTACGAACTGCAGTACAAGAACGCGCGCGAGGGCGCGGCCGGGGCGGCCGAGGGCGGCGCGGACGTCGTGGAGATGCCGACCGTGATCGCCGGCGAGGCGGAGAGCGCGTGAGCGCGTCGAACGAGAAGGACCTGGCGCTGGCCGTGGCGCTCGCCCGCGAGGCGGGGGCGCTCTTGAAGAAGAACTTCGGCGAGGCGCAGGAGATCGACTACAAGGGCCGCATCAATCTCGTGACGCGCATGGACCACGAGTCCGAGCGACTCATCGTGGGACGCATCCACGACGCGCATCCCGGCGACGACGTCGTGGCCGAGGAGGGTCACGGGCGGAGCGGCGGCGCCGAGCGGGTCTGGATCGTCGACCCCCTCGACGGCACCGTGAACTACGCGCACGAATATCCCGTCTGGTCGGTTTCGATCGCGCTCCAGGTGGCGGGGCGGCTGGAAGTCGGCGTCGTCTACAACCCCCTGCTCGACGAGATCTACGCCGGGCGCCGCGGGGGCGGCGTGACGTTGAACGGGAAGCCGCGGCACGTGACGACCTGCGACACGCTGGAGAAGGCGATGGTCGCGACGGGGTTCTCGTACGACTTGAGCGGCGACCACGAGCGGAACAACCTGGGACCCTTCGGACGGTTCCTGCTGCGCGCGCAAGCGGTGCGCCGCGCCGGCTCGGCGGCGCTGGCGATCTCCAAGGTGGCGGTGGGGCGAACCGACGGCTTCTGGGAGCGGAATCTCCAGCCCTGGGACATGGCCGCCGCGGCGCTGCTGGTCGAGGAGGCCGGCGGCCGGCTCTCCGACTACCAGGGCGGCGACGGCTGGATGGAGGCGAAGCAGTTGGTCGCGACGAACGGGCCGCTCCACGAGCAGGTGCTGGCCGTGCTCCACGACACGCCGCCCGCCGACTGGGGATTGCCGACGCGCGAGGGCGATCCGCCGCCGCGCGACCAGATGATGGTCTACTTCGTCGGGTATCTCTTCCTGGGACCGAATCGGGATCTTGCGGACGCCGAAGGCGAACGCGTTCAGAGAGAGCATCTCGCCTACATGCGGCGCCAGAAGGAACTCGGGCACTACCTCCTGACCGGGCCCTTCGCCGACGGCGGCGATCCGCGCGGGCAGATCGTCATGAGGGCGGAGTCGGAAGAGGCGGCGCGCGCCATCGTGGCGGCCGACCCGGCTGTGCGCGCGGGCGTGCTCCGCGTGGAGATCCGGCCGTGGTACGCGGCGAAGGGGATCGCGGTCGTGCCGCCGTCGTCGACCGTCCCGGACGAGGCGGTTTCATCGTGAGGGGGTTCCGATGACGGACATGCGGTACTACGTGATGGTCTTCCTGCGGACCGGACCCACGCAGCCGACCGATCCCGACGAGAAGAAGAAGCTCCAGGCCGGCCACTTCGGCAACATGGAGCGGCTCCACAAGGAGGGGAAGTTGATCCTCGCGGGGCCGTTCAAGAACGGTGGCGACCTGGAAGGGATCTTCCTCTTCGACACGGAAAGCCTCGAGGAGGCGCAGACATGGTGCGACAGCGATCCGGCCATCGCCTATGGGTCGCTCCGCGCCGAGTTGGTGAAGTGGTACTCGGCGAAGGGGATCGGCATCCATACCGACGAGGACCCGACCGAGCCCGAGGGGGCGAATTGAGCGCCGCCGCGGTGACCTGCCGCGAGATGCGCGTCGAGGACGCGCCCCGCGTGGCGGAGTTGGCCGGCGAACTCGGCTATCCCTCCACGGCCGCGCAGATCCTGGCGCGGAAGGCCGTGCTCGATCGGCAAGGGATGTCGGTCGTCTACGTGGCCGAGACGGGCGGCGGGGAGATCCTGGGTTGGATCATCGTGAGCGAGATCTGCTCCATGGAACTCGACCCCCACGCGGAAGTGAAGGGGCTCGTCGTGGCGGACGGTGCGCGGAGCGGCGGCATCGGGGCGAAGTTGATGGAGGTCGGGGAAGCGTGGGCCCGCGGGCGTGGACTTCACGAAATGGTGCTACGGAGCAACGTCATCCGCGACCGCGCGCACGCGTTCTACAAGCGGATCGGATACGAGGAGCAGAAGCGGCAGGTGAAACTGAGGAGGCGGCTATCGTGACTTCGACTCGCTGAGCTTCGCCACCTTCCGCAGATCTTCCGCCCACCCCGCCGCATCCTCCTTCGGCTCGAACGACACGATCTCCGACACGCGCTCTCCGACCACCCGGATCCGCACGCGTCCCGCCTGCCGCCGGATCTCGACGACACGCCTCGTTCGCGGCGTCAGCTCCAGGAGCACGCGATCGTTCTGGTGCACGAGGATCGTCCCCTTCGTGACGAGGATCGACGCCAGGCGGTCCTTGTAGCCTTGGTCGTAAGGTCCCGCCAGCCGCGTGTGGCGGACGATGACGTTGTCGGCCCGACGCACGATCCCTTCGGTCTCGAAGCGTTGGGTCCACTCGGGGGTGAGGGCGCTCGTGTCGCGAGCGCAGCCCGCCGGCGCGAGAAGCAGCGCGAGGGCGAGGGCCGGCGCGGGCCATCGGCGGGCGAACCTCATGTCAGAAGAGCCGCATCGTCAAGCCAAGTGCGAGCACTTCGCGAAACTGCCCCTTCTTCCGGAGGTTCCGCGCGATCTCCACGTCGAGCGCCGGATCGGCGGTCGCGATGTTGAGATTCGCCGCGCTGTCGAACTTGTCGTAGACGAACTGTGCGATGAGGCTGACCGAGAGCGCCTTCGTGATCTGGGAGGTGAATGCGCTCTCGAAGCTCACGTCGACGGCCTTCCAGTAGTCCCCGACCTCCTCGTGGAGCGGATCCGCGAGGGAGCGATCGGTGTCGTAG
>DASTSZ010000283.1:0-11111 GCA_035760425.1 Candidatus Eiseniibacteriota bacterium
AGCGCCGTCGCGAGCCACGCCCGCGCGCCCGGCGTCACCGACGGAGCGAGCGATAGCGCGCCCGCCACGACGAGACACGAGACCGCGACGACCGCGATCGCGCGTCCCTCGACCGAACCCGAGGCGACGATCCCCCCCTTCCGATTCACCCGGTCGCCCGCGCGGTCGTTCCACGCGTTGGCCAGATGAACCGCGCCCAGGATCGAGAGAAGCGAGCCGAGCGCCGGGAGCGTGCCCGGCGACGGCCACCATCCGCCTCCCCCCGACGAGCGCCCCGCCTCGAAGAGCGCGATCGCGGGGATCCAGAGAAGCGGACGAAGCGCGGCGACCCAGTCGAGGACGTTCGGGGGCCGGGGGGCCGCGCACCGGTCGCGGGCGGGCGGCGCGCCGGCGCTCACGACAGGAGGCGGGACGCGGCCTCGACCGCCCGCGACGGCGCGATGGCGCGCAGGCAGCCGTAACCGATCGGGCAGGTCCGGCGGAAGCAGGGCGAGCACGGGTAGGCGGCGTAGAGGTTCGCGACCCAGGGCGCCGAGGCGGACGTCCAGACGGGGCTCGTCGATCCGAAGACCGCGACCGTCGGACGTCCAAGCGCCGCCGCGAGGTGCATCACGCCCGAATCGTTCGAGAGGACGAGCGAGGCGGCGGCGAGGACGCCGGCGAGCGACGTCAAGTCGGTGCGGCCCGTCAGGTCGTGGGCGCCGGCGCCGGCGGCGCGAAGTCGCGTGGCGACGGCGGCGCCCGCCGCGGCGTCGGAGGGCGCGCCCACCGTCACGACCGGAAGGCCGCGCGGGGTCGCGATGGCCGCCGCGGCGTCGGCGAAACGCTCCACGCCCCACTGCTTCGCGGGTCCATAGGCGGCCCCGGGTGCGACCACCACCGGTTTCGCATCGGCCGCGAGGCCGGCGGCCGCGAGGAGGTCTCGCGCGGCCTCGCGTTCGCCCGGCGTGACCGTGAGCGAGGGCGCGCCCGCCGCGGCGGCGAGTCCGGCGGCGCGGGCGAGGACGCGATACTCGTCCGTGCGGGCGACCGCCCGCGACGCGGCTTCGCGCGCGACACGGCGCGTGAGGAGCGGGCCCCGCCACTCGGCGGCGTACCCGATCCGCTCGGGAACGCCGGCGAGCCGGGCGAGCAGCGCGGAGGAGAAGGAATCGGTCAGGAGGAGCGCGGCGCGCGGACGGGCGCGCCGCATTTCACCCACGAGCGCGTAGCGGGCCTCGCGCCGCCAGGCGAGGTAGCGCGCGCTCGGAAAGCGCGCGAGGACGAGCGGCTCGAACGCGGCGGGTCCGACGAAGAGAACCGCCTCGCGCGCCGCGGCGTCGAGCACGGGCCAGGCGAGCACGAGGTCGCCGAGCCAGTTCGGGAGTCGAACGAGGAGCGGACCGGCGCCGGGGGTCGGCACGCCGTCGCCCGCGGCGCTACCGGACGATGCCGAGGTCGCGTCCCACGGCGCCGAGCGTCTCGAGCGCCCGGTCGAGTTCCGCCTCGGTATGGGTCGCGGTCACGATGGTGCGGAGCCGCGCCTTTCCCTTCGCCACCGTCGGGAAGCCGATCCCCTGCGCGAAGACGCCTCGTTCGAAGAGTTTGTCCGAGAATCCCATGGCGAGATCGGCCTCGCCGACGATGATCGGCGTGATCGGCGTCTCGCTGATGCCCGTGTTGAAGCCGAGCCGCGCGAGACCCGCCTTGAAGCGCTTCGTGTTGGTCCAGAGCCGCTCGATCCGCTCCGGCTCCTGCTCCAAGACGTCGAACGCGGCGAGGCAGGCGGCCGCCACCGCCGGCGGGTGCGAGGTGCTGAAGAGGAAGGGACGCGCCCGGTGATAGAGATAGTCGATGAGCGACTTCGTGCCGCAGACGTAGCCGCCGAGCACGCCGATCGCCTTCGACAGGGTTCCCACCTGGATGTCGACCTGGCCGTGGAGATCGAAGTGGTCGATCGTGCCGCGGCCGTTTCGGCCGAGGACGCCGCTCGAGTGCGCGTCGTCGACCATCATGATGGCGCCGTGCTCTCGCGCGGCCGCCGTGATCTCCCGGAGCGGCGCGATGTCGCCGTCCATGCTGAAGACGCCGTCGGTGATGACGAGGCGCCGCTTGAACTCCTTCGTCTCCTCGAGGAGCCGGCGGAGCGCGGCGACGTCGCGATGCGGGAAGACCTTGATGGTGGCGCGGCTCAAGCGCGCGCCGTCGATGATGCTCGCGTGGTTCAGTTCGTCGGAGAGGATCAGGTCTTCTTTCCCGAGGACGGCCGAGACGGTCCCCGCGTTCGCCGCGAAGCCGCTCTGGAAGACGACGGCCGCCTCGGTCTTCTTGAACGCGGCGATCCGGCGCTCGAGTTCCATGTGGAGTTCCATCGTCCCCGCGATGGTCCGCACGGAGCCCGATCCGACGCCGAGTTCCTTCACGGCGCGAAGCGCGGCCTCGCGCAGCGTCGGGTGCGTGGTGAGGCCGAGGTAGTTGTTGGAGGAGAGGTTCACGACCTCGCGGCCGTCGAAGCGCGCTTCCGGCTTCTGCTCGCCGTCCAGGATCCGCAGGCGGCGATAGAGGCCGTCGCGCTTCATCTCGGCGAGCGCGTCGTCGAGGAACTGGAGCGGATTCACGGCCGTCTGGCTCTCCGGCGTCGCGGCGCTCACGCGTGATCCCTCTTCAGCACGATCTTCCCCGCCTTCCCCGACCGCTGCAGTTCCACGGCCTTCTCGAATTCCGACCAGCCGAGGACGTGCGTGATGACGGGACGGATGTCGAGCTTGCCGGAGAGAAGGAGCGCCTCCATGCGGTACCAGGTGTCGAAGATGAGGCGGCCGTTGATTCCCTGCACGGTCACGCCGCGGAAGATGATCTCCTTCGCCACGTCGATCTCGAGCGGCGCCGACGGAATGCCGAGGAGCGACACGCGCCCGCCGTTCGCCAGCGCCTCGAAACCGTCGCGGAACGCCTGCGGGTGGCCCGACATCTCGAGCATGCCGTCGACGCCGCGTCCTTCCGTGCGATCGAGGATCGAGCGGGAGATGTTGTCCTTCTCCGCGTTCAGGAGGAGGTCGGCGCCCATCCGCTCGGCCAGTTCGAGCCGGAGCGGGTTCTTGTCGATGGCCGCCACCCACGACGCGCCCGACGCCTTCAGGATGCCGACCGAGAAGCAGCCGATCGGGCCGCAGCCGAAGACGGCGAACCGGAGTCCCGCGATCGGCCCGGCGAGCGCGGTGTGGACCGCGTTCCCGAGCGGATCGTGGACGGCGGCGATCTCCTCGGGAATGTCGGGGTGGAGCTTCCAGACGTTTCCTTCCGGAATGACGACGTAGTCGGCGAACGCGCCCTGGCGGTCGACGCCGAGGATCTTGCAGTTCTGGCAGAGGTGCGCCATGCCGCGCCGGCAGGCGTAGCAGAGGCCGCAGTAGATGTGCGTCTCGCCCGTCACGCGGTCGCCCGGCTTCACGAGCGTGACGTCGTCGCCGACCGACTCCACGACGCCGGTGAACTCGTGGCCGAAGACGAGGGGCGGCTTGATGCGGGACTCGGCCCAGCGGTCCCACTCGATGATGTGCAGGTCGGTCCCGCAGATGGCGAAGGCGGTGACGCGGATGCGGACGTCCTTCGCGCCCACGGCGGGCACGGGGACGGTCACCAGCTTGATTCCGGGGGCGGCGGCGGGCTTCTGGATCCCCCACATCGTATCGTGACTCACGGTCGGCTCCGGAGTGGTCTGAAGCGGCACGTTCGGTCTCCTCGACGAGACCCGAGGGGTAAGGACGGCGTGTGGGTCTCTCGAGGCGATTATGCCGCCCAAACGCCCGGAATCAAGGGGTTTCCAGGCATCCGGAAGGCTCCCATCCCGCCCGCCGGAGACGGTCCCGGCGGAGGCGTCGTCAGTAGCCCCGATCGCGCTCCACGACATGCCGGAGCGGCGCGCCTTCCCGCCGGCGTTTCCAGTTCTCGCCGAAGGCGCGCCCCTCGGTGGCGGGGTCGCCGAGGCCCGCGACGTGAGGCGTGATCCAGACGCGCGGGTGGGCCCAGTAGGGGTGATCGCGCGGGAGCGGCTCCTCGCGAAAGACGTCGAGGATGGCGAGCGCGGGGCGGCCCCGGTCGAGCGCGGCGAGGAGGTCCTCGTCGCGCACGCACGCGCCGCGGGACGCGTTCAGGAAGATCGAGCCCTCGGGAAGCCGCGCGAACCGCGCCGCCGACCAAAACGACTCGGTCGCGGGCGTCGCCGGGAGGAGATTCACCACGACGTCGGCGCGCGGGAGGAGGCTCGGGAGCGCGCCGGCATCCTCGATGCCGCCCGCGCGCTCCTCGTCGGTGACCGGGCCCCGGCGAATGCCGGTCACGGTCATTCCCAGCGCGCGCGCCACCGACGCCACGCGCGAGCCGATGGCGCCGTGCCCCGCGACGAGCATCCCCTTCCCGGCGAGCGTGCCGGGGGTCCAGCGCGACCAAGCGCGCTCGGCCTGTTGACGGCGCGCGCGCGGCACGTCGATCGTCGCGGCGAGGAGATAACCGGCGACGTACTCCGCGATCCGCTCCGGGAAGTCGGCGACGGTGCGCGTGAGGACGACCTCGCCGCGCCACTCGGCGCGCGAGAGCCAGCGATCGACGCCGGCCCACGCCGATTGAATCCAGCGCAGCGACGGCAGGTCGAGCGTCCGCTCCGGAAGTGCGCCGCTCGCGAACCAGACGGTCGCCTCCGCGGCGCGCGCGTCGTCGAGCCCGACCCACGGAATCGGCGCTCCGTTCGCCGCCTCCGCGGCGCGGGCGAGCGCGGCGGGGTCGCGGCCGGTGATGAGGACGAGGTCGCTCATGCGCGTAGCGGCGCCGCGGCGCGGCCGGTCGGCCCCGCGGCGTCGAGGAGCGGCCGGAGTTTCTCGAGGACGAGCGACGGTTCGAGCCGCTCCATGCAGGCGTGATGGCGAAGCGGACAGCGGTCCTTCCCATGGACGTCGCAGGGCCGGCACGGGAGCGCCACCTCCGCGACGGCGTCGCGCGGTTCGCCCGAGGCGAAGCCGAAGCCTGGGATCGTGCTCCCGAAGAGACCCACCGCCGGCACGCCGAGCGCGGGGCCGAAGTGAAGGAGCGCGGAGTCGGAGGCGACGATGGCGCTCGCGCGCGCCGCGACGGCCGCGGCGTCGCGGATGCCCAGCGAGAGAATGGATTCCGCGCCTCCGCCCGGCAGCTGCGCCGCGAGATCGCGCGCCGTCGTCGCGTCGTCGGGCCCCACGGCGTAGCGCGCCGCGAGCCCGGTCGCCTCCGCCACCAGGGCGCCCAGTCGCGCCGCGTGGCGCGCCGGCCAGCGCTTCGTCGCCCACCGGGCCCCCGGCGCGATCAGGACGAAGCCGCGCCCGGCGAGCGGGGCGAGACGGTCGGACGCGCGCGCTCGCTCCCCGTCGGTGAGCGCGTCGCGAAGCCAGGGCCGAAGCGGCGTCGCCGGCGCGACCCCCGCGAGCGTTCGGTAGCGGTGAAGGAGCGGCGGCAACGGCTCGGGGCGGAGGAATCGCGCGTGCACGAGGAGCCGGCGTCGCAGTCCGTGCTTCTCGAAGGCGACGCGCCGGGCGCGATCGAGCGCGCGCGTCGCGCCGTCGGAGCGGAGGTTCTGCTGCACGTCGAAGATCTCCTCGATCCCCTCCCGACGGAGCGGCAGTCGAAGATCCCCGGCGCCCCCCTTCACGCCGAGCGGGCTCGGCGCCGCGGGATCGCTCGAACCGTCCTCGAGCATGTAGAAACGGTCGACGTCGGGATGCCCGCGCAGAACCTCGGCGAAGCGCTCCTTCGTGAGGAAGAGCACGCGCCGTCCCGGCGCGGCGATGCGCAAGAGCGACGGGAGGTGCGCGGCGAGGAGGACGTCGCCGAGCGAGGAGAGTCGGACGACGAGCGCGGGTCCGGCGGCCATGCGGTCAGCCGGCGCGGTCGCGCGCGGAACCGTCGGGCTCGGCCAGACGGAACTGGAGACGATGCAACTTCTGGTAGAGGCCCGGCGCGGCGACCAGCTCTTCGTGCGTGCCGGTCTGGACGATCCGTCCCTGGTCGAGCACGACGATTCGGTCGGCGCGCTGGATGGTGGACAGGCGGTGCGCGATGACGAAGACGGTGCGCCCCTCGAAGAGCGCCTCGAGCGCCTCCTGCACGAGGAGCTCCGACTCCGAATCGAGGCTCGAGGTCGCCTCGTCGAGAAGGAGCACGGGCGGGTTCTTGAAGATGGCCCGCGCGATGGCGAGCCGCTGGCGCTCCCCGCCGGAGAGCCGCACGCCGCGATCGCCGATCTTCGTCTGGTACCCCTCCGGCATGTCGAGGATGAAGCGCTCCGCGTTCGCCGCCCGCGCCGCCCGGTGGACCGCCTCCTCCGGCGCGCCGTCGACGCCGTAGGCGATGTTGCTCCAGACGGTGTCGTTGAAGAGGATCGGCTCCTGCGTGACGACGCCGAGCACGCGGCGCCACGAGCTGAGATCGAGGTCGCGGAGGTCGTGGCCGTCCACGCGGATCTCGCCGCCCGTCGGATCGTAGAAACGGGCCACGAGATCGACGAGCGTCGACTTGCCCGCGCCGCTCGGCCCTACGAGCGCGACCATGGAGCCGGCGGGAACCTGGAACGAGATGTCGCGGAGCACCTCCTCGCCGTGGCCGTAGCGAAACGCGACGCGGTCGAACTCGATCGCCTTCGTCACCGGTCCCGCCGGTCGCGCGTCGGGCTTGCTCGAAACCGTCGGCGGCGTGTCGAGGATGCGGAAGATCCGCTCCGCGCCCGCGAGCCCCTCCTGCATCGTCGCGTTGATGTTGCTCAGCGCCTTCAGCGGGCTCATCAACTGCAGCATGGCGAACAGGAAGATGAAGAACTGCTGCGGCTCGATGGCGCGGCGGAGGAGGATCTCGTTGCCGCCGTACCAGAGCACGGCCACCGTCGCCACGACGCCGAGGTATTCCGACAGCGGACCCGCCATGGCGCCGAGCCGGCGCTGGCGCACGAACGCGCGGAAGTAGCTCTGCGCCGCGCGGCCGAACTTCCGCTGCTCGAAGGCCTCCATGGAGAAGGCCTTCACCACGCGGATCCCGGAGAGCGTCTCCTGGAGGATCGCGTTCAAGTCGGCCATCCGCTCCTGCGTGATGGTGCTCCGGCGCCGAAGCTTCTTCCCCAGCCAGACGATGAGGAGGAGGGACGGCGGGAGCACGAGGAACGAGAGGAGCGCGAGTTTCCAGGAGGTCCAGAAGATCCAGAAGAGACAGACGGCGAGCAGGAAGACGCTCTTCACGAGGTTGCTGAATCCGGCCGCGAGCGCGCCTCGGACGAGCGCGATGTCGTTCGTCAGTCGCGACGTGAGCGCGCCCGACCGTCTCGAATGGAACCAGGAGAGCGAGAGCTGGTGGAGATGCCCGTAGACTTCGTTACGGAGATCCCGGACGACCGCCTGCTCGATCCAGACGGTCTGCACGCTCTGCAGGTAGTCGAAGAGGTTCTTCAGGAGGAAAACGGCCAGGAGCGCCAGGCAGATGCGCGTGAGGGAGCGGACCGGATCGCCGGTCAGGAAGAAGTGCTCGAACCAGGTCCGGACGTCCGTCTTCCACGCGTTCACGCGGGCGACGAGGCCGGTCGCCTTCACGGCGGAGGAATCGCCGCCGCCCGGCGCGGGCGTCACGAGGTCGATGGCGCCGGAGGGAAGTCCCCCCATCGTCGGCGACGCCGGCGACGTCGGATCGGGCGCCGTCGCGCCGGCGGCCGGCGCGCTCGACTGGTGCGTCGCCTGTCGCGGGGTGAAGAGCACCTTCATGAACGGCGAGATCATCCCGATCGTCGCCCCGCTCAGGAGCGCGAAGCCGAAGATGAGGAGCGCCGTCATGGCGAGACGGAATCGGTAGGGGCGGAGATAGCCGAGGAGCCGGAAGAGCGGGCTCGGCGTCGCGCCGGCGCGAGGGGCGGCGCCGTCGGAGGGGCGGGGCGGCGGCGTGTCGGTCACGACGAGCCGTCCGGCGGCGCGGCGAAGCCGTCGAGCCAGTCGTACTCTCGTACGAACGCCTGCTCGAAATCGAATCCGCGCGCGAAGTCGCTCATTCGGTCCTCGTCGGTCTTGCCCAAGATTCCCGCCTCGACGAGTTGGAAGACGATCTCGCCGAAATCCTCCGTCTTCCCCACGCCCCACTGCTCGAAGACCGTCTTCGCCATCGGCCCGAACCGGGCGCGCGCGAGCGTGCGGATCCCGTCCAGCACCTCCTGCCCGGTGACGTGGCGCGGACCGCCTCCGCCTTGCCGCGATCGGTCGACGGTGACGTGGACGGCCTGGAGGGTGAAGTGATACGCGGCCGGGCGGTAGCGGCCGTGCTTTTCGGCGAGGTCGAGGATGGCGGTCTCGAGATCCATGGGCGCCTCAATGGGCGCGGCCGCGGCGCTCGACGGTGTCGCGGCGGAAGCGCCGGTCGTCGAGGCGCGGATGATCCGCGTTGTAGTGGAGGCCGCGGCTCTCGGCCCGCCGCCTCGCGCACGTGACCATCAGTTCGGCCACGAGCGTGATGTTTCGAAGTTCGACGAGGTCGGCGTCGAGCCGGTATCGCCAGTAGTCGCGCTCGGTCTGCTCTTTGAATACCGCGACCATCTCCGCCGCCCGATCGAGGCGCTCATCGCTGCGAACGATGCCCATATAGTCCCACATGAGCTTTCGCACGGCATCCCAATTGTGGTCGAAGATCACCTGCTCCTTCGGCCGCACCGCGCCGTTGAATCGCCAGCGCGGAAGTCGCGGCACGCGACGCGGCCGCTCGCCCGTGAGCCGGCGGAGAATGCTGAGGCTCGCGCGCCGCGCGAAGACGAGCGCTTCGAGGAGCGAGTTCGACGCGAGACGATTCGCGCCATGGACGCCCGTGCAGGCGACTTCGCCGCAGGCCCAGAGCCCCGGCAGATCGGTCCGCGCGTCGAGGTCGGTCGCCACGCCGCCGCAGAGGTAGTGCGCCGCCGGCACGACCGGGATCGGATCGTGGAAGATGTCGTAGCCGAGTTCGAGCACGCGGCGCGTGATGTTCGGAAAGCGCCGCTGCAGATCGCGGCGCCCGAGCCGCGCCATGTCGAGCAGCACGTACTTGTCGCCGCGCCGCTTCATCTCGAAGTCGATGGCGCGCGCCACGACGTCGCGCGGCGCGAGGTCGCCGAGCCGATGGTGGCGCTTCATGAAGGGCTTCCCGTCGGTCGTGACGAGCCGCGCGCCTTCGCCCCGCACCGCCTCGGAGATGAGGAACGACTTCGCCTCCGGGTGGAAGAGGCAGGTCGGATGGAACTGCATGAACTCGAGATTCGCCACGGAGGCGCCCGCGCGGTACGCGGCGGCGAGCCCGTCGCCGGTCGCGATGTCGGGATTGCTCGTGTAGAGGTAGACCTTCCCCGCGCCGCCCGTCGCGAGCACGGTCGCCTTCGCGCCCGCCACGCGGATTTCGCCGCTCGCGCGATCGAGCACGTACGCGCCCCAGACCTGGTCGCGCGAAGGCGCACGGCGGCGACCCTCCAGGTGCTTCGATTCGAGGATCAGGTCGACCGCGATGTGATTCTCGAGGACCGTGATCTTGGGATGCGCGCGCGCCAAGTCGAGCAGCGTCCGTTCGACGGCGTGGCCCGTCCGGTCTTTCGCGTGGACGATGCGGCGGCGGGAGTGCCCGCCTTCGCGGCCGAGCGCGAGGCGCCCGCGGCGTTCGGGATCGCGTGAGAATCGGACCCCGAGCGAGAGGAGTCGGAGGACTTCCCCCGGCCCCTCCTCCACCAGGACGCGGACCGCTTCGGGATCGCAGATGCCGGCCCCGCAGACGAGCGTGTCCCGCTCGTGGAGGGAGACCTTGTCGTCGTCGCCGAGGACCGCCGCGATGCCGCCCTGAGCGTAGTTCGTGTTCGACTCCTCGGCGTCGACTTTCGTGACGACGAGCACCCGAAGCGTCTCGGCCAGGTGAAGCGCGACGGAGAGGCCGCCGATGCCGCTTCCGATGACGAGGACGTCGGCTTCGAATTCGTTCCGGCCGGAGGGACGGGCGCTACTCGCGGTTCGTGCCATGACCGATCAGCCTAGCCGATCGGGGGACGCGCCGCCACGTCCGCCCGACCGGGTCTCCGGGCGAGCGCGGCGAGGAGAAGGGCCGGGTCGCCGATCGGCGCGAACTCGCTATGGACGACCCAGATGTCGAGGCCGAGCCCGGCGAGGCGCGCGGCGCGCGCGGCATCCTTGTCGGTCACGACGACGACGCCGGGCGGCCCCGGACGGCGCCGGAAGGCGGCCGCCGCCTCGGCGATAGCGGCGGGATCCCACGGCGCGTGGTCGGGGAACGCCAGGTGCTCGCTCGGGGGCGCGCCGGCGCCGCGCAGGAACCGCTCCAGCCGATCGGGGGCGCCGACCGAGGAGATGAGGAGGATCGGAACGCCGGCGGGCGGCGAGGCGGCCGCGTCGGGCGGCGCCGCGCCGCCGGCGACCGAGAGGCGCCGCCACGACTCCACGCGCCGGCGGAAGCGGATGCGAGGCGGGAGGGCGCCCGTCGGCCACCCGGCAACCGTGATGGTCGGTTCCCCTTCATCCACCGCTTCATCGATTTCCACGATCGCGCTGGCATGACACAAGTTGTCGATGCGGCGCCGAAGCGGTCCCGCCGGCAGCCGGCGCCCGTTCCCGAAGGGTCGCCGAGCCTCGACGACGACCCAGAGATGATCCCACGCGAGCGTCGACTGCTCCCAGCCATCGTCCAACACGACAACGTCCGCACCCGAGTCCTGCGCCATCCGCGCGGCGCACCGCCGGTCCCGACCCGTCGCGACGACGACGCCGGCGGGCAGCGCGGCGCGATGCGCGACGGCCTCGTCGCCGTACCGGCGGGCGGCGGCGGGATCCTCCGGTGCGCCGGGGGGCACGATGCGCGGCTCCTCCGACCCTTCTTCCGCGCCGTAGCCCCGCAGGACGATCGCCGGGCGGCGGCCGGCGGCGAGCGCCGTTCGCGCCGCCCACCGGGCCAGCGTCGTCTTTCCGGCGCCGCCCACCGTGAGTCCGCCGATCGCCACGACCGTGAGGCCCGGGACCGGCCGGCGGCTGCGGCCGGCGCGCGCCTGGGCGGCGTCGGAGACGACGGCGTAGAGCGCTTCCAGCGGCCGAAGCAGCGCCGCGGTCCACACGCCGCCC
>DASTSZ010000284.1:0-5000 GCA_035760425.1 Candidatus Eiseniibacteriota bacterium
TCGACGAGCCGGAACGGCGCGACGAGCCGCCGGGCGAAGCCCATCTGCGCGCGCAAGCGGGATGGGGCGGTTCGTCTCGCGCGGTGCGGCGCCTCTGGTGGCGCGGCGAGGGCCGCGCGCTCGAGGAGGCGGCGGTCGCGAGCGGCTCGACGGATCGCCCCGTCGACGGCGGCGCGATCGCGCGTGCGGGCGGACTCCGAATCGGCGCGGGCGCGATCGGACTTTCGGACGGGGGTCTGCTCGGCGAGTATGCGGTCCTCACGCGTCGAACGCGCGGCGGCGACCCGGGGGCGACGGCGGCCATGGCCCGCGCAGGCCGGGACGATCGCTCCTTTCGCGCGGCGCCGGGGATCGGCGCCGATCTCGACGGCATCGCGCTCGCCTGGCGCGGCGCGGCGAGACTCTTGGCCGGCCGCATGCGGCGGGCGGAAGGTGATGTCGTGGGCGCGGGGTATCGGCGCGGCGCCGTGCAGGCGCGGGGGCTGATCGTCCGGCGAGCCGGCGGGTCCGATCGATTCGCGGGGCTCTTGCTCGAAGCCGGTCGGCCCGCGAACCGGGCGAAGATCGAATTCGCGATCGGTCCCTCGGGCTCGGCGGCGCGGCTCGCCGCGTCGAGCCGGTCGGGGCCCCTTCGAGCCGCGGCCGTCTGGCGGTACGATTCCGGGCGCGAACGGCCCGGCGCGCTCGACCTCGACGCGGCCTGGGGATCGCGCCGCGCGGCGGCCCGGTTCCGATGGCGCTCGTGGAGCGCCGGCGGGACGGCCGAAACGGCCGGCGGCTCGACGGCGCGGGGCGGCTACGACGACGGCCGCGCGGAACTCGATCTGCGCGCCGGTCGCGGCGGGGTAGGCGCGCTTCGCGTCCGGCTCGGGTCGAAGCCCGCGCAGGGAGACGGCTCGGGCGGCGAGCGCTACGCGATCGGCGATCTCGTCGTGTCGCGCGAGCCGGGCCGGTCGCTTCGCCTCACGGCGGGTGATCGATGGTCGCAGGCGGGCGACGGGTGGCGGCGGGGACGCGCGATGGGGGCCATTCTCGAACTCGAGAATCCCCGCCGCGCGTCTCTGACGGTCACCGCGGAGGCGGTTCGCGCCGAGCCGGGCGCGGGCGCCTACGGATCGGGGCTCGACGTCGCGGGCGGCGGATCGATTCGCGCGCGGACGCGCTCGGGATTCCGGGCCGCGGCGCGAGGGTGGATCGGCGCCGGCGATTGGCGCCTCGGGGCGACGGTGGATCACGAAGAGTCGGGCGGCGACGAGGACACGACCGCCGGAGAGTCGCGCGCGCCGCGCGTGAATCTCTGGCTGGCATGGAGCGGCGGCACGCACGCGCGGTGAGCGCGCGCGTGATCCCCGCGGGAGGAACGATGCGTTACGCGGACCGGATGAACCTACTGGGAACCGAGACGGCCTTCGAGGTGCTCGCGAAAGCGCGCGCGCTCGAGGCGAAGGGCCGCTCGATCGTCCACCTCGAGATCGGCGAGCCCGACTTCGACACGCCCGCGTCCATTCGCGACGCGGCGATCCGGGCGATCCGGGAGGGCTTCACGCACTACGGCCCCTCGGCCGGCATGCCCGAGGTGAAGGAGGCGATCGCCGCCTACATCGCGAAGGATCGCGGGCTCTCGGTCGCGCCCGACCAGGTCGTCATCACGCCGGGCGGAAAGCCGATCATCACCTTCTCCATTCTCGCCACCGTCGATCCGGGCGACGAAGTGATCGTCCCCAATCCCGGATTCCCGATCTACGAGTCGATCGTCCGCTTCGCCGGCGCGAAGGCGGTGCCGTTGGTGCTCCGCGAAGAGCGGAATTTCCAGTTCGGCGCGGCCGACGTGGAAGCGCTGCTCACGCCGAAGACGAAGATGCTGGTGCTCAATTCGCCGCACAATCCGACGGGCTCGGTCCTCTCGCCGAAGGACCTCGACGAGATCGCGGCGCTTCTGCGGGATCGCGACATCTGGGTCCTCTCCGACGAGATCTACTCGAAGGTGCTCTACGACGGCGTCCACCAGTCGATCGCCACGCGGCCCGGCATGGCCGAGAAGACGATCCTGCTCGACGGATTCTCGAAGACCTACGCGATGACCGGCTGGCGGCTCGGCTACGGCATCATGACGCCGGCCCTCGCGAAGCACGTGGCGCGCCTCGCCACGAACGTCTACTCCCACGCCACGTCGTTCGTGCAGGCGGCGGCGCCGACTGCGCTGAACGGGAAGCAGGACGAAGTCGTGGCGATGGTGGCGGAGTTCCGCCGCCGGCGCGAGGCGATCGTCGCCGGGTTGAACGCCATTCCGGGCGTCACCTGCACCAAGCCGTCGGGCGCCTTCTACGTCTTCCCGAACGTCCGCGGCCTGGGCATGAAGAGCGCGGACGTGGAGACGGCGCTCCTCCAGGAAGCCGGCATCGCCGCGCTTTCGGGGACGGCTTTCGGCGCGCACGGCGAAGGGTACGTCCGCTTCTCCTACGCGAATTCGATCGAGAATATCCAGGAAGGGCTTCGCCGCTTCGAGACGTTCGTCCAGAGTCACGCCCGCGCCGCGCGCTGAGCGATGGACCGGCTCCCGAAGCGGATCCTGATCACGCTGGGGGGGAACGCGATTCTCCCCACGCGCGGGACGGGCACGTTCGAGGAGCAGTGCGCCATCACGCGCCTCACCATGCAGCCGATCGCGGAGTTGGTGGCGGCCGGCGTGGAAGTGGTGCTGAGCCACGGCAATGGGCCGATCGTCGGGAACATCCTGATTCGAAACGAAGCGGTGCGGGACCAGATCGCCCCCATGCCGCTCGACGTCTGCGGCGCCGATTCGCAGGGCGGAATCGGCTACATGATGCAGCAATCGCTCCAGAATGAATTGCGCCGGCAGTCGCTCGACCGTACCGTGGCGACCGTGGTGACGCAGATCGTGGTCGACGAGCGCGATCCGGCGTTCCGCCGCCCGACGAAACCGATCGGACCCTTCTATCCCGAGGACCGCGCGCGGCTCCTCGCGAAGGAGAAGGGCTGGACGATCGTCGAGGACGCGGGGCGGGGCTATCGCCGCGTCGTTCCGTCGCCGCAGCCGCTCGAGGTCGTGGAGATCGCGGCCATCCGCGGCCTCGTCGACGACGGGGTGATCGTGATCGCGGGCGGCGGGGGCGGCATTCCGGTCTCGCGGCAGTGGGACGGATCGCTCCACGGGGTCGAGGCGGTGATCGACAAGGATCTCGCGTCGAGCCTCCTGGGGCGGCTCCTTGGTTGCGAGACGCTGGTCATCATCACCGGCGTCGATCGCGTCTCGATTCATTTCAAGAAGCCTGAGCAGCGCGACCTCGACGTGACGACCGTCGACGAGATGGAGCGCTACTACAAGGAAGGGCACTTCCCGGCCGGGAACATGGGGCCGAAAGTACAGGCCGCCATCGAATTCATCCGGGGCGGCGGGAGCGAAGTGATCATCACGTCGCCCGAGAAGACCCGGGAGGCGCTCGAGGGCACGACGGGAACGCGCGTCCGCCGCGGCTGACGCGGCGGCGGCGAGGGGGGACGATGGGCGACAAGGATGTCGGGCTGAAGGACGCCGGACTGAAGATTGGGGGGCTCACGCTCGCCGAGGGCGGACGCTGGGCCGTGAAGAAGTTCGACCTCTCCGTTCCCGCCGGCGCGGTGCACGTCATCCTGGGCGAGCGCGACACCGGGAAGACCGCGCTCCTCGAATCGATCGCCGGGCTTCGCGTCGAGGAGGCGGGCTCCATCCGCTTCGCGGACGCCGAGTCGTCCGGAAAGGCGGGCGCCGCGGAACGGCGACGAGCCTCCGCGCTCCTGCCGCGAGAGGTGCCGCCCAGCGCGCTCCGCGTCTCCGAACGTCTCAGCCTCCATGCGGCGCCGCGCTGGATCGGCATCGGGCTCCACGTGAAGCAAGCCGAGGAGCAGGCGCGCGCGCGCGCCGCGGCCCTCGGGCTCGAGGCGCTCCTCGAGGTGCCGCTCGAAGCCCTTCGCCCGCTGGAGCGGCGGCTGGTGGAACTCGCGGCCGCCCTGGCGGAATCGCCCGCCGTTCTCCTCCTCGACGAACCGACCGGGGACCTCGGCCCGCACGAAGCGCGGCAATATCTCGCCGTCCTCCGCGGCGCCGCCGAGCGCGCCAAGATCCCCGCCGTGGTCACGACCACCTGGCCGCGCGACGCCTATCCCGACGCGCGCGCCGTGACGATCCTCTGGCGCGGCGCGGAGCCCGCCACGCTCTCGACCTCCGACGTGACCGAGGCCGCGCTCGTGGAGCGCTGGACCGGCGGCGTCGGCATCCGGCGCACTCCGTCGGGCGCCCACACGGCCGGCGATATGCTCCTTCGCGCCGAAGGGCTCGTGCTGCAAGGGCGCGGGCGAGAGACGTCGCTCGCGGGGCTCAGTTTCGAAGTGAACGCGGGAGAGGTGCTCGCCATTTGCGGCGCGCCGGCCGACGGCCTCAATCTCCTCCACGACATCCTCCTCGGCAGCCGAACCCCGTCGCGGGGGACGATGCACTTCCTGGGCAAGGACATCGCCCGGGCGCCGCGTCGGCTCCGCGTCGATTCCGGCATGACCTTCGTGAATCCGCCCCACGCGCGCGATCAGTCGATCCTCGACTTCACGGTCGACGAGAATCTCGCGCTCGGCCAGATGCAGGGACTTCCGTTCGCCCGCGGCGGGTTTCTTCGCCACGAGTCGATTCGTGGGAACGCGGTGCGAGCGCTCCTCGACTTCGACATTCCGGAGACGGTTCCCGAGACGCGATTCGGCGATCTGGGCCTCGGCATGCGCCAGCGGCTCATCGTCGCGCGCGAAGTGATCCACAATCCGCGGCTCCTCGTCATCCGCTCGCCGGGGCAGGGTCTCTCGCTCGAGGCGCAGGAGTACGTCCGCCGCACGCTCATCCTCCAATGCGAGCGCGGCACCGCGCTCCTCTGGCTCACCGACGAGCCCGAGGAGGCGATGCGCGTGGCCGACCGCCTGGCGGTTCTCACGGCCGGCAAGCTCGTCTGGATCCCGGT
>DASTSZ010000285.1:0-11669 GCA_035760425.1 Candidatus Eiseniibacteriota bacterium
GGCATCAATGTATGCTCTGGAGGCGGCTCCGTCTACGGGGTCACCCCCCGCGCCGCGCGACGAACGCGGGGCCGGCGCTCTCATACGACGAGGAGGAACCTGTGAAGGGAGTGAACGACGCGGCGCCATCGATCGGTCTGCTCGCGCTGCGCGTGGGAACGGGAGGGCTGCTTCTCTACGCTCACGGCCTCGGGAAGTTCATGAACTTCTCGTCGAAGGCGGCGACCTTCGCCGACCCGATCGGCTTGGGACCGACGGTCAGCTTCACGCTCGTCGTGCTGGCGGAATTCTTCTGCTCGATCGCGCTCATCCTCGGGCTCGCCACCCGCTTCGCCGCGATCCCGATCGTGATCTTCGGCTTGGTGGCGGCCCTCGTGCAGCATGCTGCCGACCCCTTCTCGAAGAAGGAGTTGGCGCTTCTCTACCTCGTGCCGGCGCTGACGCTCCTCTTCACCGGGGCGGGACGCTACTCGCTCGACGCGCTCATCGGGTCGATCTGGAAGCGCAACTCGTAGGACCCGCGGCCTCCGCCTACTCGTATCGAAGCGAGCTGATCGGATCGAGCGAGGCCGCCCGCCGCGCGGGCCAGACGCCGAAGAGGACGCCGACGCTTCCCGAGAAGAGGAGCGCGAGCACGACCGACTGCCCGTCGACCGCGGTGTCCCAGGCGAACGCCTCCCGAAGTCCGACCGCCGTGCCGACGCCGAGCCCCACCCCGACGAGTCCTCCCAAGAGGCAGAGCACGAGCGCCTCGATGAGGAACTGAAGCAGGATCGTCCGGCGCGTCGCGCCGAGCGCCTTCCGCACGCCGATCTCCCGCGTTCGCTCCGTGACCGAGACGAGCATGATGTTCATGATCCCGATGCCGCCGACGAGAAGGCTCACCGCCGCGATTCCCGCCAGGAGGAGCGTGAAGATCTGGCTCGTCTCGCCGAGCGTCGTCAGGAAGTCGGCTTGATTGCGGAGGCGGAAGTCGTCCTCTTGGCCGATTCGCAGGCGATGCTCTCGACGCAGGATGCGGGAGATCTCGGCCATCGTGGCCGGGATATCCGCTTCCGTCGCGGCGAGGACGTTGATCGACCGAAGACGGTCGCTCCCGGTGATCCGCTCCTGCGCCGTACCGATCGGAATGAGGACCTGATCGTCGGGATTCCCGAATCCGCCCCCCTGCCCCTTCGACGCCAGTACGCCCGCGACCTCGAAGGCGATGCCGTCGATGCGAACGGTCTCCCCGACGATGCCGTCGGCCGTGACCGAGAGGTCGGCGACGACCTCGGGACCGAGCACCGCGAGCCGCTTCCGCGCCTCCCCCTCGCGCGCCGAGAACATGCGCCCCGTCGCCAGGGTGAAGTTCCGGACCTCGAGGTAGTTCGCCGTCGTTCCGACGATGTTGGTGTTGGTGTTCTGGTTCAGGTACTGAACCTGGGCCGAACGCGACATCTCCGGCTGGACGGCCACGGCGTGCTCGGCGTCGCGCTCGATCGCCTCCGCGTCGCGGAGGCGAAGCTGGGCGCGATCGGTGGCGGACGCGATGCCGCCGCCTCCGCGCGCCTGGCCCGGCAGAACGCTCAGGAGCGTCGTGCCGAGGGAGGCGATGCGCGCGCGCACGGAGCGTTCGGCCCCGCGCCCGAGCGCCACCATCGCGATCACCGCCGCCACGCCGATCACGATGCCGAGCATCGTGAGGAACGAGCGGAGCTTGTTCGCTCGAAGGGCGTCGACCGCGACGCGGACCGTCTCGCCGACTTGCATGGCGCTACCGCCCGCCGCCGCCGCGCGTTCCGCCGCCGGTGGCGCCGCCGCCGCGCGATCCGCCGGACGCGGCGCCCGGAAGCCCGGTGCCGACCCGCTCGCGAATGCGCTGCAGACTCTGGTCCCGCTCCGCCTGCATCTGCGCCGTGCTGAGGAGCGCCACGGAGTCGCCTTCGGCGACGCCGCTCAGGACCTCGACGTAGTCGAAGTTGTTCACGCCGAGCCGGACCATGCGGGCGTGCAGGCCGGAGGCGCTCTTCACGATCACGAAGAGTGCGTTTCGGCGCGTGCGGGATCCGTTCGACGCCGCCCCCGCGGCGGACGCGCCGCCCGAAGTCGAGCCGCCTCGAACGCCGCCGTCCGCGCCGCCGCCGAATCGGCGTCCGCCCGCGCGGAGCGAATCGCGCCGGCCCGCCCGGCGCCCCGCGCCGGACCCGTCGCGCACACGCGAGGAGTCGCGCGAGCCCGTTCGTCCCCGGACTCCGCTCCCGTCGCTGGAGTCACGCCGGCCAAAGCCGAGCCCGGCGCGCAGCGACTCCGCCGGCACGCCCACCGCGGTCGCGATCGTGTTCAATTCCCGGAGCGAACGGACCGCGTCCGCGGGAACCGAGAGCGCGTCGACCGCGCGCGCCGTCGTGACCACCACTTCGCCGTTCATGCCCGGTAGGAGCAACCCCTCCTCGTTCGCGATGGAGAGGAGCACCGGGAACATCGTCACCGACTGCTGCACCACCGCCTGCGGCTCGACCTTCTCGATCCGCCCTTCGAACGGGCGGTTCGGGTAGGCGTCGACCGTCACCGTCGCCGTCATTCCGTCGCGCACGGCGCCGATGTCGCTTTCGGGGACCAGAACGCGAACTCGAATGCTTCGCAGGTCGGCCATCTGCAGGAGCGTGGTGCCGCCGCTCACGCTGCTCGTCGCCGACGCGATCACCTGCCCGACGGAGACCGGCTTGGCGAGCACGGTGCCCGAGATCGGCGCGCGGACGGTCGCATCCTCGAGGCGGAGTCGCGCGTTCTCGAGATCGGTGCGGGCGCGCACCAGCGCGGATTGCGCCGAGGCGTCGGTCAGAAGCGCGCTCTCGTGTTCCGGCGCGGTCAAGATGCCGCCCCTGAAGAGTTGCTCGGCGCGGGCGCGCTGGTCGGTCGCGACCCTCGCCGACACCTGCGCCGCCTCCAGCGCGGCGCTCGCCTGCCGAAACTGGTTCCGCACGTCCACCGGATCGATCTGCGCCAGGAGCTGCCCCGCTTTGACGTGGCTGCCGACTTCGACCGGCATGGAGACGATCTGTCCCGAGGCCTTCGACTTCACCTCCACGAGATTCATCGGCTCCACCGTGCCGGTCGCCTCGATCGTCGAGGCGAGGGTCCGGCGCGCCACGACCTCGAAGGTCAGGAGCGCGGCTTCCGACTTCCCGGGGCGGGAGCCTCGATACCAGAGGAAGGCGAGCACGCCCCCCACGACGAGAACTCCGAGCCCGACTCGGCGCCACATCGACGACGTCATGGTTCCCTCCCGATGAGCGCCGCCAGCTCGGCTTTGGCGATCCGCTGGTCGAAGCGCGCTTGGATCAGGGCGAGACGCGCGTTGTGGAGCGTGGTCTGCGACGTGAGCACTTCGAGCTGCGTTCCCGCGCCGGTCTTGTAGCGCTCCTGTTGAACGCGGAGATCCTCTTCGGCCGCTTCCACCGACGCGCGCTGCGACGCCACGCGGGCGCCGGCGGTCCGAAACGACCCCAACGCCTGCTCCAGGGTCTCCACGGCGGCCAGTCGCGCATCGCGGAGGTTCGCCTCGGCGTTCTCGTAGGAGACCCGCGAGCGGACGATCGCGCCTTCCCGGCTGAAGCGGTCGAAGAGCGGGAGCGACGCGGAGAGCCGGAGCGAGCCCGAGTACGTCTCGAGATCGTCCACCAGTTCCGTGGACGAGCCGCTGCCGCCGCGCGAGTAGGAGGCGGTGATCGACGGAAGGTAGCCGGTCCACGAACTCGACAGCGCCGCGCGGGCCGCGTCGCGACGCGCTTTCGCGCTCCGGATCGACGGCGCGTCGGCCGCCAGCGTCCGAAGCGCCGCCTCCTCGAGCGATAGGCTCGTGGAATCGGGCCCCGCCGGCTCGACGGCCGTCACGAGTTCCGTGGCGCCGACGGCGCGCGTGAGGGAGGCGTCGGCCAGCGTCGCCGACTGGCGCGCGTCGAGCAGCGCGAGATCCGCGTTCCGCCATTCGATGACCGCCCGCAGCGAATCGGAACGGGTCGCGACGCGGGCGCGGGTTCGCGCCGTCGCGGCTTCGAGCCCCTCCTCCGCCGCGGCGCGCCGAGCCTCCGCGGCCGCGATCGTCTCGCGCATGGCCAGCACGGCGAAGAAGCGTTCCTTCGTCGCGAGCTCGACGCCGTACTTCTCGGTCGCGTAACTCTCGTCGGCGGCGGCGGCCTCCGCCTTGGCCTGGCGGAGATCGAAGAAGCGGCTGCCGCCCGCGAAGAGCGTCATCGAGGCGCTCATCCCCGCGCTCTGCGACCAGGGCTCGCTCGGAAGCGTGACGACCTGCCCGTTCTCGATTCGCGTCCCGCCCCGCGCCGGATACTGGCGCGTGGCGCCGGCGGAGAGCGAGAGGCTCGGCAGGAAGGCGCCGTACGCGGAGCGGACCGACGCCGCGCCGACGCGCCGACTTCCCTCGGCGGCGATCGCTCGCGGCGAATGGCGCCGCGCCAGATCGAGTGCTTCCTCCAAGGTGATCGGACGCGCCGCCGCGGCGTACGCATCGGCTCGCGCGATGGCGAGCATGAGCCCGGTGGCGACCAGGGCGATGACGAGTTCGCGTTTCATCACAAGGAACCTTACTCGCCGTGTGTGTCGCAAATATGGCAGGTCGGCGGCAAAGTTGGGTTGGGGGCCTCGGCGCCTCGAAATCCGCCGGCCGCCGTCGCCATCACCGACGTTCCACGATTCCGCCACATCTCTGCCACAATCTCTCGGTACCATCCCATGTAGGTGCGAGGGCTGCCGCGGGACCGCGGCGTTCGCCGCGCCGAACCCTGGGAGAGGCCCCGTGACGCAGACCATCCTCGTCGTGGAAGACGACGCGCGCATCGCCGACCTCATCGTGAAGAACCTCGAGGCCGTCGGCTATTCCTGCCGCCGCTCCTCGGACGGCGGAAACGCGCTGGCCGACTTCGAGAGCGTGAAGCCGGCGCTCGTGCTGCTCGATCTCGGGCTTCCGGGACTCGACGGCATCGAGGTCGCGCGCCGCATCCGCTCGAAGAGCGACGTGCCGATCCTCATGGTGACGGCGCGCTCGGGCGAGGGCGAGAAGCTCCTCGGCCTGGAGATCGGCGCCGACGACTACGTGACGAAGCCGTTCTCCCCCGCCGAACTCGTGGCCCGCGTGCGCGCGCTCCTTCGCCGCTCCACGGGCGTCGTGCGCGAGCGCGTCGTGGAGGTCGGCCAGCTTCGCATCGATCCCGTACGGCGCGTCGTGGAGCGGGACGGAGCGTTGGTGCCGCTCACCACGCTCGAGTTCGATCTCCTGTACTTCCTCGCAACCCGCCCGGGGCGTGTCTTCAGCCGCGACGCCCTCCTCGCGCAGGTCTGGGGAAGCGACCGGGTCGTCGACGACCGCTCGATCGACAGCCTCGTGAGCCGGCTCCGCCGGAAGCTCGAACTCGACCTCGCGCGCCCGCAATACGTGCAGACCGTCTGGGGCGCGGGCTACCGCTTCGCGGAGATCGACGAGTGAGCGGAACTCGTCGCGGGCGTTCCCTCTTCTGGCCGATCGCGACCGTACTCCTCGTCACGGTCGTGATCGGCGCGATCGCCCAGTGGATCCTGGCGGACGCGGTGCTTCGTCCGCTCGAGCTGCGGGACGCCCGCACAAGATCGGAGCCCGTGGCCGCCCGGCTCGCGGAGGCGCTCGGCGCCCCGACCGCGCCGCGCGCCGAGGCCGACATCGAATCCCTGCTGACCCATGCCCGCGCCGACCTCGGCTTCCGCCCCTCGTGGGTCGCGTACGTCCCCACGCTGGAGGGAATCGTCTCCGATCCGCATGGCCGCGCGCGCCAGATCAAGGCGATCCTCGCCCCTCCGGGAACCCCGGGCGAAGGCGCCGCGCCGGCCGTGGTCCGCCACGAGATCCTCGCCCGCCATGCGGTCGTCCGCGACGGCGCCCCGGCGGGCGAAGTGATCGTCATCCGGCCGATTCTCCCGGCCGGTCCCGCCGGCCGCTTCGGTTCGCTCACGGCGTTCCTCTACCTTCCGATCGCGATTCTCGCGTCGGCCATCGCCGGCCTCCTGATGGTGCGCCTCCTCGTGCGGCGGCTACGCGCCATGGAGGCGCTCGCCGCGCGGATCTCCGAGGGCGATCTGACCGTGCGCGTCTCCGACCGAAGCGGCGACGAGATCGGCCGCGTGGCCGACGAACTCGATCGAATGACCGACCGCCTCGCCACCGCGCGCGCGCGGATCGAGGCGAACGATCGGCAGCGGCGCCAACTCTTCGCCGACATCACCCACGAGCTGGCGACGCCGTTGACTTCGATCCGCGGCAACGCCGAGACGCTCCTCGATCCGGCGGTGCCGCTCACGCCCGAGGAGCGGGATCTCTATCTGCGGGGAATTCGCGAGGAAGCGCGGCGCCTCGACCGGCTCACGCGCGATCTCTTCGATCTCGCGCGCCTGGAGGCGGGAGCCTCCCGGCTCGCGCCCGAGTCCCTCGACTGGGCCGCGCTCTGCCGAAACACGATCGAGCGGTTCCAGCCCCGGTTCCGCGACGCCGGGCTGACGCTCGAGTGGCGCGGGCCGGAGCACGAGGCGTGGATCGAAGCGGACGGGCACCGACTGGAGCAGGTCTTGGAGAATCTCCTCGCGAACGCGCTTCGCTACGTCCCCGCCGGCGGGCGAGTGGCGGTCGGGCTCACGTCGTTCAGCGGCGGGCAGCGCTATCAACTGGTCGTGGAGGACGACGGCCCCGGCATCGCGGCCGCCGACCTTCCCCAGCTCTTCGAACGCTTCTACCGGGCGCCGAGCGTGCGCGAGGCGCGGACGCAGGAGCAACTCGACGGCTCGGGTCTCGGACTCGCGATCGTGCGCGCCATCGCGGAGCAGCACGGCGGCACGGCGACGGCGTCGGCGCGAGCGCCCCACGGCCTTTCCATCGCCATTACGTTGCCGCTTCGGCCCGGGGGTGCGGCGTGAACCGGCGGGGTGCGACTTGGACACGCGGCATTCGCGGCGGGTTCGCGTTCGGCGTGATTCTCCTCGCGGCCGCCTCCTTCCCCGCGGCCGCGCGCGCGCTCACGCTCGAGGAGGCGGTGGCGAAAGCGCTCGAGCGAAACGAAGTCGCCCGCGCGGCGGACGAGGACGCGAAAGCCGCCTCGGCGACGGCGAAGCGCGCGCGCGCCTTCCTCCTCCCCACGATCACCGCCACCGGCGAATATCGTCTCTCGGGCTCCAAGGGCGAGTCGCCCTTCCTCGACGGCAGCGATCGGCGGACCGCGACGGCGCGCGTGGAGCAGACGCTCTTCGACGCGCGCGCGTGGCCGCTTCTTCGCCAGGCGGTCAAAGGGAGCGACGCGGTCCGCTGGGGCGCCGCCGACACGAAGCGCCGCCTCGCCTTTCAGACGGCCGAATCGTTTCTCGCCGCCTTGAGCGCCGACGAAGTGGCGCGCGCCGCGGCCGAGCGGATGGACTTCGCGAATCGAAACCTCTCCGAAGTGAAACTCCGATTCGAGGGCGGCCTCGTCGGGTCGAACGACGTGACCCGCGCGGAGCTGGAAGCAGCGACCGCCGAGCGCGAGGTGGTACGCGCCTCGGGAGCCGCGCAGAACAGCATCCTCTTCCTGGCGAATCTCCTCCATGAAGAGGTGACCGACAGTCTCGCCCTGCCCGACTCGCTCTTGAGCCGCGCGGCGCGTCCCGTCGCGCCCGGTTCGCTCGATGTCGAGGCGGCCGGGAAGCGCCGCCCCGACCTCGTCGCCGAACGCGCCCGCGTCGCCTCCCTGCGAGCCGGCGCCTGGGAGCCCCTCTTCCGCTACCTCCCGCGCATCTCCGCCTTCGGCACGACGCGCGCCATCGACGGCACGAGGCCGAGCGGTAGCGACGGCGATTGGAGCGTGGGTTTGAGCGGCACCTGGGACATCTTCGACGGCGGCAATCGCGAGTCCGAGCGCGCCGCGCGGGCGGCCACCGCCCGAAGCGCCTCCCTGGGCCTCCAGAACCTGGAGCGGCGCGTGGCGCTCGACGTGGAATCGGCGCGGGTGACGCTCGAGAGCGAGCAGGCCTCCGTGGTCCGCGCGTTCGTGGCGGTCGAGGCCGCCCGCCGGAACGCCACCGAGACGAACGAACTCTACCGGCGCGGCCTCGCTCGCGCACTCGAAGTGACCGACGCCAACGTGCAGCTCTTCGAAGCCGAAGTGGAGCGGGCCCGCGCGCAGTTCTCGCTCGCGCTCGCCTACCTGAACCTCCGGTCGGCCCTCGGTTGGGGCCCGCTCGACCTTCCCTCTGATGCGGAGACCTCCCGATGACCCCCGGCCTTGCCAGACACAGCATGCGACTCGTCTTGCTCGCCCTCGTGGCCGCCTTCGCGGCGGTAGGATGCGGCAAAGAGCCCGCCGCCAACGGTGCGCCGCGCGGCGCCAAGGGCGGCGGCAAAGGAGGCGGCCGCGCGAGCGCCTTCCCGGTCGAGGTGGTTCCGGTGGAGGAACGGAAGGTGGAGTACGAGGTCCACGCCGTCGGCTCGGTCGAGGCCTTCGAGATCGTGCGCGTCACCGCGCGCGTTCCCGGCGCCGTCGAAGCCATCCGCTTCAAGGAGGGGGATCGCGTCGAGGAGAACCAG
Source organism: Candidatus Eiseniibacteriota bacterium (assembly GCA_035760425.1). Taxonomy (GTDB): domain Bacteria; phylum Eisenbacteria; class RBG-16-71-46; order SZUA-252; family SZUA-252; genus SZUA-252. The sequence continues at coordinate 8,576 of DASTSZ010000285.1, forward strand.
GTGCTCGTCTCCATCGAGCCGATGCGCTACCAGCTGGCGCTCGAGGAGGCGAAGTCGAACCTCCAGAAGTCCGAAGCCGCTCTGGGCGAGGCCGAGGCGGGGCTCGCGCGCCGCGTCGGCGTGAACGAGAAGACCCCCGGCCTCATCCCGGGCGAGGAAGTCGGGACCTGGCGGACGCGACTCGCGACCGCGCAGGCCGACGTGGCGGCGTCGAAGGCGGCCGTGGCGATCGCCGAACGAAACGCCCGCGACGCGCGCGCCTTCGCGCCGGTCGCCGGCACGATCCAGACGCGCGACGTGCAGACCGGCATGTACGTCCAGCCCGGCACCCTCCTCACGACGCTCGTGCGGCGCGAGCCGCTCCTTCTGCGCTTCCAGGTCCCCGAGGACGACGCCTCTCGCCTCTCGCCCGGATTCGTGGCCCGCTTCACGGTGCGGAACATCCCGGGTGAGCGGCGCGCGCGCATCACGCTCGTCGGCGCCTCGGCCGACCCCGCGACGCGCATGACCGCCGTCACCGCCGAAGTCGTCCGTCCCGACGGCGCGCTTCGCCCCGGCGCCTTCGCGGAGGTCACGGTGCCGATCGGAGGCGCGAAGAGCGCCCCCGTGGTGCCCGAGACCGCCGTCCGCCCGAGCGAGCGGGGCTTCGTCGCCTACATCGTGAAGGGCGGCGTCGCGCACGAGCGTCTCGTGACCCTCGGCCTCCGCACGGCCGACGGCCGGATCGAAGTGAAGCAGGGCCTCGCTGCCGGCGACAGCCTCGTCGTTCGCGGGGCCGAGGCGCTCAGCGAGGGCGCGGCCGTCCGACTCCCGAAAGGCGGCGGCGCATGAGCATCACCGACGTCTGCATCCGCCGCCCCGTCCTCGCGTGGATGCTCATCGTGGCGACGGTCCTCTTCGGCCTCGTCTCCGCCTCCCGCATCGGCATCAGCCAGTTCCCCGACGTCGACTTCCCCACCATCAGCGTGTCGGTCACGTGGGAGGGCGCCGCGCCGGAGGTGGTGGAGAGCGAGATCGTGGAGGTCCTGGAGGACGCGCTCTCGCAGGTCGAGGGCGTGCGCGCGATCACCTCCTCCTCGCGCCAGGGCGGCGCCTCGATCACGGTGGAACTCGCTCTCGAGCGGGACGTCGATCTGGCGCTCCAGGACGTGCAGACGCGCATCGCCCAGGCGGCGCGCCGGCTCCCGCGCGACATCGATCCCCCGGTCGTGTCGAAGTCGAATCCCGAGGACCAGCCGATCATGTGGGTCGGGCTCTCCGGACCCTATCCGCGCCAGGCGCTGAGCGACTACGCGCGCTACCGCGTGCGAGAGCGGCTCCAGCGGATCACCGGCGTCGGCGAAGTCATGATGGGCGGCTACCTCGACCGGAACATCCGCATCTGGCTCGACGCCGCGCGGCTCGACGAGCACCGCCTGACCGTCACCGACGTGACGCGCGCGCTTCAGCGGGAGCACGTGGAACTGCCCGCCGGCCGCATCGAGGCGACGGGGCGCGAGGTGAACGTGCGCGTCCTGGGCGAGGCGCTCGATCTGGCGTCGTTCCGGAACATCGTGGTGGCGAACCCGGGCGGCTCGCCGGTCCACCTGAGCGACGTCGCGCTGGTGGAGGACGGCTTCGAGGACCTCCGCCGCACCGCCCGCGTGAACGGCGAGCCGGCGCAGGGCCTCGGAATCAAGAAGCAGCGGCAATCGAACGCGGTGGCGGTGGCGCGGGAGGTCCGCGTCGCGCTCGACGAGATCCGCCCCACGCTCCCGCCCGGGATGCAGCTAGGCATCAACTTCGACTCCACGCAGTTCATCGAGGAGTCGGTGCACGAGATCCAGTTCGAACTCGTGCTCGCCGTGCTCCTCACGGCGCTCGTCTGCTGGATGTTCCTCGGCTCCCTCTCCAGCACGTTGAACGTCGTGCTCGCCATCCCCATGTCCCTCTTCGGGACGATCGCCATCATCTATTTCCTCGGCTACACCTTCAACACGTTCACGCTCCTCGGCATGGCGCTCGCCGTCGGCATCGTCGTCGACGACGCCATCATGGTGCTCGAGAACATCTATCGGCACGGCGAGATGGGGAAAGACCGCGTGACCGCGGCGCGCGACGGGACGAAGGAGATCACCTTCGCCGCCCTGGCCGCGACCATCGCGGTCGTCGCGATCTTCCTCCCCGTCATCTTCATGCAGGGCGTGGTGGGCAAGTTCTTCCTCCAGTTCGGCGTCACGCTCTGCGTGGCCGTGCTCCTCTCCTACGTCGAGGCGATCACGCTCGCGCCCGCCCGCTGCGCGCAGATGCTCAACACGAGCCGGGAGGCCCGCGGCCGGGTCGGCCAGGCGGTCGACCGCGCCTTCGGCTGGCTCGAGCGGAGCTACCGCGCGTTCCTTCCCCGCGCCCTCGATCATCCCCGCTGGGTGCTCGGCGGCGCGGTCGTGCTCTTCGCGGCGTCCATCTTCATGCTGCGGGGGCTGCCTTCGGAGTTCGTCCCCTCGCAGGACCAAAGCCGCCTCCTCGTCCGCGTGCAGACGGCGGTCGGCTCCGACATCAACGAGACCGACGCGCTCTTCAAGAAGGCGGAGGCGGCCCTGCAGAAGCGCCCCGAGGTCCGCCGCATCTTCTCCTCGATCGGCGGCGCGGGCGGGCCGTCGGTGAATTCGGGCATCATCTTCGTGACGCTCGCGCCGCCGCACGATCGGAAGCAGACGCACCTCGAGATCGCGGCCGACATCCGCCGCACGCTGAACGGCATCCCCGGCGTCCGCGCCGTCGTGCAGGACCCCTCGCAGCAGGGATTCACGGCGCGCCGCGGCTTCCCGGTGGAGTTCTCGGTGCGCGGCGCCGACTGGGATCGGACCGTGGCCATCGCCGACTCGGTGGAGGCCGCGCTCGCCGCGAGCGGCGTCGTGGTCGACGTCGACTCGGACTACCAGATCGCCATGCCGGAACTCCGCATCCTTCCCGACCGCGCGCGCTGCGCCGATCTCGGCATCCCGGTCGAGGACGTGGCCGCGACGATCAACGCGCTCGTGGGCGGGATCCAGATCGGCAAGTACAGCGAAGGCGGCCGGCGGCTCGACGTGCGCGCGCGGCTCTTGGCCGAACA
>DASTSZ010000286.1:0-2355 GCA_035760425.1 Candidatus Eiseniibacteriota bacterium
GCGTGCTATACTTACGAGGTCGTTCCCATCCATCCGCGCGCCCGCATCCGAGTCCGAGGGAATGAACGAAACGAGCCGCATTCGAACGGCCTTCCTCTCATCGCTCTGGCTCCACGAGGCGGACCCCGCCGACCGGCGGAACCAGATCGAACTCACCTTGTCCGGGCTCACGGAAGCGCGCCGCGAGGAGTTGGCGTTCGATCTCGCCGAGCGGATGCGCGAAGAGGGACTTCTCGAGCACGTCGACCGCTTCCTTCGGGACGGACGGTCCTACGTGCGCTACCGCGTGCCCCAGTCGGGCGAGTCGTTTCTGTTGCCAGCTTCGGCGTCGCCCCCGCCGGACCAACTGGCACGAGCGACGCGCCCGCACTGGCACGCGCGGAGCCGGCTCCTCTACCGGAGCCTGTCGCACCTCATCTCGGTCGAGCGGAAGCTCTTCACGCGCGACGAGCGGAACGCCGAGTACCTCCAGACCGACGTCGGCGACATCCTCCGCACCATCCTCGCCTCGGCCCGCGACGTCTTGGGCTGCGACGAGACGCGCCTCTATTCGCTGGAGCGGGGGCTCGAGGATTCGCGCTATCTCCAGCCGGTGAGCGAGGGACAGCCGTGGAATCGCGCCCTCGCGGAGACCTGGGTCGCGAAGCGCTCGCTCCCCCTCTATGTCCGTGATCTCTCCGAAACGGGATTCGTCCACGCGATGGTCGACGCCGAGGCGATGGACGCCACGATGCACTTGGCCGTCGCGCCGCACGAGCCGAGCGGGAACGCCGGCCCCTTTCGTTCCGTCGCCATGGCGCGCGTCGGCGAGCCGGGGTCGCCCTTCCTCTTCGTCCTCGAGGCGTGGAGCAAGGAACCGGAGTTCTTCAACGACGAGCGCGTCGGCATCCTCGGCGTCGTCGCCGAGCACGCCACCGATCTCCTGAACACGCTGAAGAAGCTCGGCCTCCTCGTCATGATCGACGAGCTGACCGGCGTCTACAATCGCCCCTACTTCGGCCGCCAGCTCGACCACGAGATCGCGCGCGCCTATCGCGAAGGGCGCTCCATGGCCCTCGTCATCGCCGACATCGACGATTTCAAGCGGGTGAACGACACCTACGGCTACGAGGCGGGGAACGTGGTGTTGCGGGAGATTTCACAGACGCTCTCGACGAGCCTCCGGCCGTTCGACACGGTGGCCCGCTGGGGCGGCGAGGAATTCGCGCTCATCCTGAGCCCCGAGACCACGAAGACCGAAGCGCGCGAGATCTGCGAGCGCCTCCGCGTGAAGGCCCAGAACCTCGCGATCGTGGTGCCGGGACTCGACGGGCGCGAGAACGCGGTGCGGGTCACGCTCAGCATGGGGGGCGCCATGTTCCCCGGGGACGTGCCGCTCCACCTCGATCGCTCGCGGGGCCTCGACCGCGCCGGGCGCGACAAGGTGGGACACGAACTCTGGACGCGCGCGAACATGAATCTCCGCGCCTCGAAGGACCGCGGGAAGAACCAGGTGGGGTTCGCGGGGGAGTAGTTCGGCGAGCCGCGGTACGGCGATCTACGGCGCGGCCGCGCCCGACAGCCCGATCCGCCGCTCCACGTCCGCCACTCGCATCGTGTAGACGTTCGCGCGCGACTTGAGCGCCTGGACGTCGGAGTTGTACTGGAGCCGGTCCGCCTCGTAGCGCGCGAAGAGTTCGGGCGGCACGCCCGCCGCGTGATCCCGCTCGAACGCCTCCAACTCCTCGCGCTTCGCCCGAACCCTTCCCTCCTCCGCTTCGATCGCGCTCTTCTCGATCCGCAGCTCGGCCATCTCGGACTCGAGCGCGGCGATCTCCGACTCGAGGCCGGCCGGTCGCGCGGACCCGCCCGGCGCGGCGGCGGGATTCGTCGGATCGGCGGGGACGGACGGAGCGGGCGCGATGTTGGGCGCGGGCGTCGGCGGCATCGGGTCTCGCGTCGCCGGATTCGCGGCGGCGCCGGCGCCGGGACCGGCGGCCGGGGCGTCACCGGCCGGGGCCGCGGACCGCGGCGAGGTCGGAACCGCGATCGAAAAGGCGATCGGAATCGCGGCCAACACGATCACGGCGACGATCCACGCCCAACCTGGAAGTAGTCCCTGGCGAGTCCCCGGCATCCCATGAACATCGGCGGGCGCGGGGCGATTCTTGACCGCCGCCCGCGCGTCAGGGGACGGGCGGGACGGCGCTCGGCCGGCTCAGTCGAGCCCGACCAACCCTCGGGCGTACTCCGCGGCGTCGAACGGGATCAGGTCGTCCATTCCCTCCCCCACGCCGACCCAGAGGATCGGGAGCTTCAGCGTCTCCGCGATGGCGAGGACGACGCCCCCCTTCGCGGTGCCGTCGAGCTTCGTGA
>DASTSZ010000287.1:0-9309 GCA_035760425.1 Candidatus Eiseniibacteriota bacterium
GAAGGGGCTCCGCGAGCCCTTGATCGAGAAGATCGCCGAGCGCGCCGCGAAACTGACGCAGGGCGACACGATGGATCCGAAGACGCGGCTCGGCGCGCAGACGTCGAAGGCGCAGGTGGAGAAGATCGAGCGCTACGTCGAACTCGGGAAGAAGGAAGGCGCGCGCCTCGTGATCGGCGGCGAACGCGCCGTGGTGGGCGACGGCCGCGGATTCTTCTACAAGCCGACCATCTTCGACGGCGTGCGGAACGACATGACGATCGCGAAGGAGGAGATCTTCGGGCCGGTCCTTTCGGTGATCGAGTTCGACGACTTCGACCAGGCGATCGCGGTGGCGAACGAAACCGCCTACGGCCTCGCGGCGGGCATCTGGACTCGTGACATCAAGAAGGCGCACCGCGCCGCCCGCGCGCTCCAAGCCGGCACCGTCTGGATCAACGCCTACAATCTCTACGACGCCGCCTCTCCCTACGGCGGCTACAAGGCGTCGGGATTCGGCCGCGAATCGGGCCAGGCCGGACTCGATTTCTATCTCCAGACGAAGAGCGTCTGGGTCGACCTGAGCTGATCGGCCCGACGCGGCCACCGTGCCCGACCAACCTCCGAGCGGCTCGCCCGAACTCTCCGCCGTCGTCCCGGTCTACGACGAGGCCGAGGCGCTGCCGCCGCTCGCCGCCGAACTCGAGTCCGCCCTTCGCGCCACGGGGCGCCCGTGGGAGATCGTGCTGGTGGACGACGGGAGCCGCGACGGCACGGCCGACTGGATCGCCGACGCGGCGCGCACGCGACCAGGCTACGTCGCCGTCCTCCTCGAACGAAACGCCGGCCAGAGCGCGGCGCTCGCCGCCGGGTTCGCCGCCGCGCGCGGCGCGATCGTCGTGACCCTCGACGCCGACGGCCAGAACGACCCCGCCGACATTCCCCGCCTCCTCGAGGCCCTCCGCGACGCCGACGTCGTCTCCGGCATCCGCCGGAAGCGCGCCGACTCCTTCGTGCGCCGGGCATCCTCGCGGCTCGCGAACGGAACGCGCCGCCTCGTCCTCGGCGACCGCGTCACCGACATCGGCTGCTCCATGAAAGCGTACCGGCGCGAGGCGCTCGACTCGCTTCCCCTCTTCGTCGGCATGCATCGCTTCCTGCCCGCGCTCTGCGCGTTTCGCGGCGCGAGGCTCGTCGAAATTCCCGTCGCCCATCGCCCGCGCGCCCTCGGCCGGTCGAAGTACGGCGTCGGCAACCGGCTCTTCCGCGGCCTTCGCGACCTCTTCGGCGTCGCGTGGCTCCGTTCCCGACTCCTGCGCCATCGCGTGCGCGAGGTGATCCGCCATGTGGACTAAGTGGTTCTCGTCCCCGACCGAGTGGTACGTCCTCGGCTTTCTCGGCCAGCTCTTCTTCTCCTCGCGCTTCATCGTGCAATGGCTCGCGTCGGAGATCGCGAAGAAGCCGGTCCTGCCGCGGAATTTCTGGTATCTCAGCCTCGGCGGCGGCGTGGCGCTCCTCGTCTACGCGATCCACCGCCGCGATCCGGTCTTCGCCATCGGACAGGCGGCGGGCCTCGTCGTCTACGCACGGAATCTGATGCTCGACCGCGGCGCCGCGGCCGCCGCGCCGGCCGCCGGCGCGTGATTCGCCGCCTCCCGGCGGCGGCGTGGGCGATTCCCGCGCTCGCGCTTCTCCTCACGTGCGGCCTCTTCGGCCTCTTCGAACCGACCGAGACGCGATACGCCGAGATCGCGCGCGAAATGCTACGGAGCGGCGACTGGCTCGTGCCGCGCCTGAACGGCATCACGCACTTCCACAAGCCGCCCGTCGCCTACTGGGGCGCCGCGGCGGGCATGTCGGTCGCCGGCGCGAACGAGTGGGGCGCGCGGCTCTTCGGCGCGCTCGCGGCCGGATTCATCCTCTGGGGCGCCGTGCGCCTGGCGCGGCGACTCGAGGGAGCGGCCGCCGCCGCCATCGCGCCGGTCCTTCTCGCCTCGACCGCGCTCTTCGTCGCGCTCTCGCGACAGCTCGCCACCGATCTTCCGCTCACGGCGTGTGTGGTCGGGTTCTGGGTCGCGTACCTGGACGCGCGCGATCGCGGCGGCTCACGGTCGTGGCCGCTCTTCGCGGCGCTCGCGCTCGGATTCATGACGAAGGGGCCGGTCGTCTTCCTGCACACGCTGCTGCCGCTCCTCGGCGCCGGATTCCTCGCGCGCGGCGCACGCGTCTGGACGCCGCTGCGAAGCGCGGGCGGGTGGGCGTTCTTCGCGCTCCTCGCGCTGCCGTGGTATCTCATCGTGGTCTTCCGGCACGAGGGTCTCTTCACCTTCTTCGTCGCCGATCAGATCTGGGCGCGCTACGCCACGACGGTGCATGGGCGCGCCGGACCCTGGTACTACTTCGCCGGCGTCCTCGCGGCCGGCGCGCTCCCCTGGACGATCGCCGCCGTCGCCGAACTCACGCGCCGCGCTCGCGGGACGCTCGCCGCGTTGCGCGAGCGCGAACCGATCCCCTTCGAGACCGCGCTTCTTCTTTCGTGGGCGATCCTCCCGACGGCGTTCTTCTCGACGTCGGGTTCGAAGTTGCCCGCGTACGTCCTGCCCGAGACAGTCCCGATCGCGATCCTCGTCGGCGCCGCGCTCGCGCGGTCGCCGCGGGCGTTCGGATGGTCGGCGGCGCTCCCGCTCCTCGCGCTCGCCGCCGCGACCGAGTGGTTCGGCCCCGCGGCGCTCGCGAAGGCGGTGGGCGCGACGATGACGGCGAGCCTGGCCCTACCCGCGGCCGCGCACGTCGCGGTGGCGGCGTGGGTCGTCGCGGCGTTCTTCCTCTTCGCCGGACGCGCGCGCGCCGGGGCGTGGTGCGTCTGGGCCGCCTTCCTCGCCTGCGTCTTCGCCGTCGCGCCGCTCGACGGCCCGTTCGGATCCCCTCGCGCGCTCGCGCACCTCGTGAAGGGCGCGCGCGCCGCCGAGGAGCCGCTCGTGGAGTACGGCGAGTTCAACGCCGGACTCCCGTTCTATCTCGAGACGCACGCGCTCCTCGTGGAGGTGCCGCGCGATCTCCGCTTCGAGGGCGAGGACGGCCACCCCGTCGTCCGCCACGCCGCCGAGATCGCCGCCCTGGCCCGGCGCCACGGCCGCGTCTGGCTCTATGCGCGACGCGGCGAAGCCGCCGCGCTGGCGGACCGCCTCGGCCTCGTCGCCGAACCGGTGGCGACGTGGCGCGGCCGGGAGATGACCGTGCTGCGCCCGATGGAGTAAAGTAGCGGCATGTCGAACGTCCTCTCGGAGCGCCGCGGGCGCGTCCTTCTCCTCACGCTGAACCGGCCCGAGTCGCTGAACGCGATCGTGGCCGACACGGGGCCGCTTCTTCGCGAAGGGATCGACGGCGCCGCGCGCGACGAGGCGATCGGCGCGGTGGTGATCACCGGCGCCGGCCGCGCCTTCTCCTCCGGCGGCGACATCGGCTTGATGAAGCAGGTCTTCGAGGCCGGCGGGAAGTGGGACGACTTCAAGGACGTCGTGGCGGGCGGACGCGAAGTCGCGATGGCGGTGCGCGCCTGCCCCAAGCCGGTGATCGCGGCCGTGAACGGCGCCGCCGCGGGCGGCGGCATGGGACTCGCGCTCTCCTGCGACATTCGCTGGGCCGCGGAGAACGCCAAGTTCGCGCAGTCCTTCGCGCGCATCGGGCTCCACCCCGACTGGGGGAGCGTCTTCGCGCTGCCGCGGCTCGTCGGCGCGGCGCGCGCGCTCGAACTCATGTGGACGGGCGACCCGGTCGACGCCGCCGAGGCGCTCCGGCTCGGCATCGTGAGCCGCGTCCTTCCGGCGGATCAACTCCTCCCGGAGACGATCGCCTTCGCCGAACGCCTCGCGCAGGGCCCCGGCTTCGCGCTCGCGGAGATCAAGCGATCGGTCCTGGCGTCGCACTCGCTCTCGCTCGAGGGCGTGCTGGAGCGGGAGTTGGCGGCGCAGGAGCGCTGCTGGAAATCGCCCGACGCCGCCGAGGGAATCACGGCCTTTCTCGAGAAACGGCCGCCCAAGTTCGGGGGTCGCTGACCCGCGCCGCTGCGCTATACTTTCGCATCCATTCGAGACGGCCGACCCAGGCCCCACCGCAGATGAAGGAGGTAGCACCCGTGACCCCTGAAACCATGACTTCGCCGGCGACGGGCAATCTCTGCCGGTACCACGTCGATAACGGCGTCGCGATTCTCGAGCTCTGCGATCCGCCCGCCAACACCTACACCTACGAGATGATGCGGGAGATCGACGACGCGATCCTGAAGGCGCGCTTCGACGAGTCCGTGCACGTGATCCTCATGCGCGGCGCGGGCGACAAGTTCTTCTGCGCGGGCGCGAACATCAAGATGCTCCAGACGGTGAATCCCTACTTCAAGTACTACTTCTGCCTCCACGCGAACGAAACGCTGAACCGCCTCGAGCAGACGCCGAAGCTCGTCATCGCGGCGCTGAACGGCCACTGCGTCGGCGGCGGACTCGAGATCGCCATGGCGGCCGACATTCGCATCGCGAAGCGGAACGCCGGCAAGATCGGCCTTCCGGAAGTCTCGCTCGGCGTCCTTCCGGGCACGGGCGGCACGCAGCGCCTGGCCCGCCTCGTCGGCAAGCCGCGCTCCATCGAGATGATGACGACGGGCGCGACGTACACGTTCGAGGAAGCGGAGAAGTGGGACCTCGTGAACCACGTCTGGGACGCCGAGGGCTTCGACGCGAAGGTCATGGAGTACGCGCGCCAGTTCGTTCCGCCCAACAAGGCGTCGAAGGCGGTCGGGCGGATCAAGCGCTCGGTGCAGTCGGGCCTCGAAGTCTCGTTCAGCGAGTCGCTCGCGATCGAGCGCGAGCTGCAGCAGCAGCTCTTCCAGAGCGACGACGCCAAGGAAGGTCTGACGGCGTACGTCGAGAAGCGCCCGGCCAAGTTCACCGGCAAGTAATCGGGACGCGCGTGACGGCCCCCCTCGCCCCTCGCGAGCGGATGGTCCTTCGCGCGGCCCGCGAAATTCGAGAGGGGGAGACCGTGTTCGTCGGAACGCGGCTCCCCCTTCTCGCGTATCTGGTCGCCAAGGCGACCCACGCGCCGAGCGCGGTGGCGCTCTACGAGAACGGCCTCATCCGCGAGGAGGCCGCGCGCGAACTCCTCTTCACGATGGGCGATCCGCCCAACATCCTCGACGCCACTCTCGCCGGCACGACGCTCGACGTCATGGGACTCATGGCGGCGGGGCGCGTCGATCTCGGATTTCTGGGCGCCGCCGAGGTCGACCGCTACGGCAACTTGAATTCCACCGAAGGCGTCGACGCGGAGGGGCGGCCCACGCGGCTCCCGGGGAGCGGCGGCGCGGCCGACATCCTCTCGCTCGCGCGGCGCTCGGTGATCCTCGTGCCGCACGAGAAGCGGCGGCTCGTCGAGCGCGTCCGGTTCCGCACCTCCCCCGGCCGCGGCGACGGTCCCGGCTGGCGCGCGCGCGCGGGCTTGCCATCCGGCGGCCCGAGCGCCATCATCACGACGCACGCGGTTTTTCGCTTCGACCACGTGCTCGAAGAGGCGTACCTTTACGAGGTCTTTCCGGGAGTGACCGTCGACCACGTCCTCGTCGGAATGTCGTGGGAACCGCGGATCGCCCAGCCCATCGGGATGACTCGCTTCTTCACGGATGAAGAAGTCGCGGCGCTGCGCCGCATCGATCCCGAAGGATTTTGGACGGGAGCTACTCCGGCCACGAAGGCCGGCGCTCCATCAACGGAGGGGGTCCCCTAATGAAGGTGCTGCGTTTCGCCGCCGCGACGGTGCTGCTGTTCGCGGCCGGCGCCGCCCACGCCACGGGAGTCGGCGTCGGCGTCTACGGCGGTCTTTCCTACCCCGTGATCCAGGACGACGTGAAGTCCGGGACGCTCATCGGATTCCGAGCGCCGGTCTCGCTGGTGCCGATGCTCACCGTGGAGCCGTTCTACGCCTCGTCGTCGCTCGGCGACGCGGAAGAGACGCTCGGCGGCATCCAGTACACGCGCGAGGGCTTCGACCAGACGGCCTACGGCGTGAGCGTCATGCTCGGCAGCCCGAACGGCATGGGCTTCAAGTTCTATCCCTTCGCCGGCATCGGCAAGTACAAGCTGGAACGGACCGGGACGGACATCGACGAAGTGGGATACAATTTCGGCCTCGGGATCGGCATCGGCGCCACGCCGAAGATTTCGCTGCAGATCCGCGGGGAGCTCGAGATGGTCAAGACCGGCGACACCTCCCGCAAATTCGGGAACGCGACCGCCGGCCTCACCTACAGCCTGATGCCTTGAAAGGAGGAACGACGATGAAGCCGATGAAGTTCTTGGTTCCCGCGCTCGTCCTCGTCCTCGCGGCGGCGGGCTGTATTCTCGTGTCGGGCCAGTTCCTGGTCGACTTCGATCTGCCGAACTTCCAGGCGACGACGAGCAGCAATATCGTGGCCGAGCAGATCGACCTGAACACGAACGACGACTACAACGATCACAAGGAAGACCTGAAGGCGATGGTCGACATCGCGGTCCTGGGCAAGGTCACGAACAACGACGCCGGCGCGGTCGGCGTGGAAGTCTGGATGACGCCGGGCACCACGAACTACACGACCTCGACCGAGATCAGCAACAACGCCACCAAGCTCTGGGGCCCCTTCGTGGTCCTCGGAAACGCGACGAAGACGGTCGACTGGAACGAGTCGGCGGCCCTCTTCACCACCGCCGGCAAGGCGATGCTGCTCAGCGAGGTGAAGGGCGACGGCCAGTTCACGCTCTACGCCATCGGCAACACGACGACCTACGACATCAACGTCGATAACGGCGTGCTTGCCATCACGCTCGATTTCGGGAAATAGTTAGCGCGGAATTCGTCGCGCCACGGACGGCGCGACGCGGCGGCCGGCGAGTGTGAGGCGCTCGCGGGTTCGGCCGCAAACCCGGCGGCGGTTGCCGCCGGGCGTAAGTCCCCCACGGGGCGCGGGCCACGAGGCCGGCGCCCCGTTTTCACGCCCGCGATGTGCTAGACTTTCGCCGTCGGCTCCCCACGCATTCGAAGTTCGGGAGGGTCCATGCGCGCCTTCGGAGCCCCGCCACGCCGCATCGCCGTGCTCGACGCCCTCCGGCTCGCCGCGCTCGTCGCACTCGCAGCCGGCGCCTCCCTCGCCCACGCGGGCTCGAAGTGGGCGTCCATCCCCGCCGCCGATCTTGCGCTCGCACGCCCGACGCTCGATCCGGAAGCAAGCGCCGAGATCCTACTCCGAACCATCCGCATCGAGGACGAGATCCACGGCGGCACCATCCACACCATCCTCAAGCACGAGATGCGCACGAAGATCTTCGATGCGCGCGGCGCCGAGGAGGCGGGGCGCATCGAGATCACCTATCCGAAGGATGTCACGGTCCGGGATCTCGCCGCGCGAACCGTGCACCCCGACGGCTCGGTCGTCGAACTGACCAAGGACCAGTTCTTCGATCGCACGCTGGCGAAGGGTTCCGGCACGAAGCTCAACGTGAAGTCCTTCGCCTTCCCCGCCGCCACCCCGGGAAGCGTCCTGGAGTATCGATGGACCGAGATCCGCTACGAGGACGACGCCGGGTCGGTCTACCTCGAATTCCAGCGCGCCCACCCCGTTCGTCAGACGGACCTCTACCTGAAACCGCTGCCGTTGGCGGGCACCGGGTTCAATTTCAAGATGCGGACCTTCAACATGCCGACGCCCGCGTTCGTCGAGAGCCGCGACGGATTCCAGTACGCGGCCCTCCCGCCGACGCCGGCGGCGCGCGACGAGGTCTACGCGCCGCCCACGCGGCAGACCACGCCTTGGGCGATCTTCTACTACACCTACGGCGCCGATCCCCTGCCGGCGGAAATTTGGAATCAATACGCCGCGCGGCGGCTTCGCACCGCCGGTCCCCGGATGGAGCCCGACGCGTTCGTCAGGACGGCGGCGCTCGAAGCCTGCGCCCCCGCCACCACGCCGGTCGGCAAGGCGGACCGCCTGGCCGATTGGTGCCGCTCGCATATCGTGAACATCTACGACGACCGTATCGTGATGAGCGACGAGGAGCGTTCGAAGGAACCTGTGAACAAGACGCCGGCCGACACGATCCGCCGACGGCGCGGAACGTCGACGGACATCAACTATCTGTTCATCGCGATGTGCCGGGCGGTGGGGCTGGACGCGACGCTCGCGCTGGGCGCCGATCGCTCGATCGACCGCTTCGATTCCCGCCTCGGGATCCCGCAGCTCCTCGATCAGTCGTGCGCGGCGCTGGCGGTGGGCGACGCGTGGCGATTCTACGATCCCGCCTCCATGTGGCTCGGGCCGGGCTGGATCCCCTGGAACATGCAGGGGCAGGAACTCCTGATCCTCGACAAGGCGAATCCGAGATTCACCTGGGCGCCGCTCGCGCCGCCGGAATCGTCGATCGTGTTCCGTTCCGCGAGCCTGCGCCTCGGCGAGGATGGTGACGCGGTGGGAACCTGCCGGAAGGAGTTCCGAGGACACCAGGGCGAGGCGCGTCACGAGCGCTACGACGAACTCACGCGAGAGGAGCGGCTGGCGAAACTCCGGCTCGATGGCCCGGCCAACGCGAAGGAGGCGGCGTTCGACTCGGTGCAGATCGAGAATGCCGACGATCCCTTCCAGCCGGTGATCGAAATGTCGAAGATCAAAGTGACGAGCTACGCCCAGCCGGTCGGCGACCGGCTCCTCGTCCCCCTCTCCTTCTTCGTCTGGAAGGCCCCGCCCGACTTCCCGTCGGTCGCCCGCACGCTCCCGGTCCAGTTCAACTACCCGTGGGCGGTCTCCGACACGGTGCGGATCGAAGTCCCCGAAGGGTATGAAATCGAGGAACTCCCGGAGGACGAGCCGCCGCTCACGAAGGGAGTCGCGCGGTTCTCCTGCGCCACGCTCGCCTCGACCGACGGGCGGACCGTGATCTTCATCCGCAATTTCTCCTTCGGCGTGGGCGGCGTCATCGCGTTCCCCGTGGAGCAGTACGCGAGTCTGAAGCGGCTCTTCGACGGCATCCAGAGGCGGGACGAGGCGACTCTCTCGCTGAAGCGAAAGTCGTGAGCCGGCTCCGCGCGCTCGCCGCGGCGAGTCTCGTGGCTCTCGTTCTCGGGAGCGGCGCGATCGCGCGCGCGAGCGAGGATCTTCCGTCGTGGGCGCGCGACGCGATGTCGGCGCCGACCCCCGCGGGCGACGCCGACGCCGTCGTCCTCCTTCGCGCGGGCTCGGTCGAACTCACGGGCCACGACGTCTTCGTCGAGCGCCAGCGCCGCGTCGTTCGGATTCTCACCCGGGACGGCAGCGGC
>DASTSZ010000288.1:0-12574 GCA_035760425.1 Candidatus Eiseniibacteriota bacterium
TGTTGATCTTCATCGAAATGGCGTACGAGCCGCTCGAGTTGACCGGAACGCGGTTCGACTCGAGATCGATGTAGAGGATCTGGTTCGTGAGGTTCGGATATCCGACCGGCACGACCCAGTTCGCGTCGTACTTGCCCACCCAGATCATGCGGCTGCCGGTGAGAATCGCCGGACGCTGATTGACAGGCGTCGCGGCATCGGCGATGCCGATGAGCTTGGCGGCGAGGGAGAGGTCGGCGCGACCGTAGCCGCCCTGCGTACCGACCGCGTAGCTGTTGAGGGAGTCGGCCTGGCTGGCGCTCTTGGCGACCCACGTATTCGCGGCGCGGTCGTTGCAGGCGCCCGGATAGAGGAACCAAGACGTCGTGACCGAGGCCTGCTTGATGAGCGTGCCGCTCAGCGTAGCCGTGCTGCCATTGCCGTTCTTTGCCATTGCTCCAACAGCGCCCGCGCGATTCTCGAGCGGAATCGGCGCAAACGCCTTGGGCGGGTCGCTGACGGCGGTACCGGCAAGGGCAGGGACAGCCCACATACCGATCGCCACAAGACCCAGCAAGGCGAACAGGGTTTTCCGCATTGTCACATCCTCCTTAGCGTTTCCTGACACGGAGTCCTATATCGGGAGGACTAACTGGAACTTCGAGACACGGGATTCTGTACAACAGGTTGAGTCCGGAGTGCTGCGACGGGATCGTCCGCTCGCTGGGACAGTATCGAGCTTGGTGGACGTTCCCTTCACGAGAGTGGTTACCGACCTCCTTTCTCTCTTTTTTTGTTTAAGGACTATCGATTCTCTAAATTTCCTAATTCATTCCAATTTCGAGTGGTAGCCAGTGAGACTCGGTGTTCTCTCACCCCCTTACACTCGTTCTATTCTGCAGACATGACCTGTCGGACACAGCCGTCCACAAACACAAAGCGAGCCGCACCGTCAGCCAATCGGGTGTCGCGCATTTGCTGTAAGCTCAATCGGTTCTAGCGGTTGCGGCTGCCTGAAGACAAGTTATTTTGTCTCCATTACCGCATCAGTATAGGTCAGAAATCGGCTAGTGTCAAGCAGCTTTTTGACCTGCAGCCGCTGGGAGTTGCGAGAAGTCGGCGATGCGGAGGAAGGCTTGCCGCACCCCTTCCAGGAGGGTGAGGCGACGCCTGCGGGTGACGGTGTCATCATCCATAACCATAACACCGTCGAAAAATCCGTCAATCGAAGGTCGAAGGCCCAAGAGAATTCGCAGGGCCTTGCCGTAGTCCGGCTCGTCCCCCTGAAGCAACGTCTCGACCGCCTGCCGCGCCATCTTCGTTTCGAGGTGTAGGTCGGCCTCCACCTTCTCGCCGAAGTTCTCAGCCCGCTCCGCCAACGGCGAAGCGGAGGCGGCAATATCTTCCGGCTTCGCCGTGCGCAGGAGATTCGCGGCGCGCCGATACCCGACCATGAGCCCTTCGAAGTCGGGACTCCGGCGGATCTCGTCGATGGCGCGCGCGCGCGCCAGCACGTCGAGCGGATCCCCCGGCCGGACGGCGAGCGCCGCGGCCGCGCTGTCGTGCGAGACGCCGAGCTCTTCCAGCGCGCTCTCCATGCGCTGCGACCAGAAGAGTCCCAGGTCACCCGCCTTCGCGTCGGCCGCCACGCCCGATCGCTCGAAGAACGCGCCGAGCCGTTCCGCCACGGCGAGCACGTCGATGCGCCACTTCTGCTCGAGCAGAATGCGCACGACGCCGTTGCCGGCGCGGCGCAGGCCGTACGGATCCTGCGAGCCCGTCACCTCGAGGCCCGCGCGCAGCCCGCCCACCACCGCTTCGAGCCGGTCGGCCAGACTGAGGAGCCTTCCCGCGGGCGTCGACGGGAGCGGATCGGAGGGCCCCTGCGGCAGGTAGTGCTCGCGAATCGCCAGTACGACCTCCGCGGGCTCGCCGGTGGCCGCCGCGTACTCGGCGCCGATGATCCCCTGCAGCGTCGCGAACTCCTTCCCCGAACGAACCATCTCGGTGGCCAGGTCCGCCTTGCAGAGGCGCGCGGCGCGAGCCGCGGAACTCCGCGCCTCGGGGGCGAGCGCGCGGGCGAGTTCCTCCACGAGGAATTCGAGCCGCCGCGTCCGGTCGTAGATCGAGCCGAGGCGTTCGTGCCAGACCATTCCCTTCAGCGAATCGACCTTCGACTCGAAGCCGCCCTTCAGGTCGTTCTCCCAATAGAAGCGCGCGTCCTCGAGGCGGGCGCGGAGCACCGCCTGCGTGCCCCGCTTCACTTGATCGTCCGCGCCGCGGCCGCTTCGGATCATCACGAAGTTCGCGAGCAGCGAGCCGTCCGGCGCCTCCACGGCGAAGTAGCGCTGGTGCGCGCGCATCGCCGTCACGACGACGGGGCGCGGCAATCGCAGGTACTTGGCGTCGAAGGAGCCGACGACCGCTTCGGGCCACTCCACGAGCTGCGTCACTTCGTCCAACAGATCGGGGTCGTTCACGGGGCGGCCCCCGAGAGCCGCCGCCGCGGATGCGAGCGCGGCCTCGATGCGCCGCCGGCGCTCGGCGGGGTCGGCGACGACGCCCGCCTCGAGGAGGGCGGCTTCGTACCGCTCCGGGCGCCCGATCGCCACCGGCCCCGGCGCGATGGTCCGGTGGCCGCGCGACTTCGACTCCGCCGCGACGCCGAAGCACTCGAGCGGGAGTACGACGTCGTCGAGGAGCGCCACGATCCAGCGCACCGGTCGCGCGAAGCGGCCGGTGGCGTTCCAGTGCATGGTCTTCGGGAAGTGAAGTCCCAGGATCCAGGCGCGGAGCAGCTCCGGGAGCACGTCCGCGGCGGGCTGTCCCTTGTCGTGGACCCGCGCGAGCAGGTATTCCCCCTTCGGCGTCTCGGCGCGCTCGAGGGCCTCGACCGCGATGCCGGCCCCCTTCGCGAACCCCTTCGCGGCGTTGGTCGGCGCACCCTGGGCGTCGAACGCGACCTTGATGGCGGGACCGAGGACTTCCCGCGTCCGGTCCTCCTGGCGCTCCGCGACGCCCTCGACGAGCAGCGCGAGCCGCCGCGGCGTGCCGAGCACGCGAACGCCGGCGTGCGCGAGCCGGGCGTCGAGGAGTCCCGCGACGGCGAGCCGCTCGAGTTCCTCGAGCGCGGGCGCCACGAAGGACGCCGGAAGTTCCTCACAACCGATTTCGAGCAGGAGGCGCTTAGCCACGGGCGCCTCCCCGCGCGGCGGCCGCGATCAAGGGGTGGCCGAGTTCTTCGCGCTGCTTGAGGTAGACGCCGGCGGCCTGGCGCGCCAGCTTCCGGACGCGCGCGATGTAGGAGACGCGCTCGGTGACGCTGATGGCGCCGCGCGCCTCGAGAAGGTTGAACGCGTGGGAGCACTTCACGACGTAGTCGTAGCCCGGCAACGCGAGCCCCGCCTTCAGCAGGCGGGCCGCCTCGCGCTCGTACTTCTCGAAGATCTCGAAGAGGAGCGGCGCGTCGGACTGCTCGAAATTGAAGACGCACCACTCGCGCTCCGCCTGGAGGAAGAGATCGTCCCAGCGGAGATCGCGCGACCACTGGAGGTCCATGATCCGCTCGACGCCCTGGAGATAGCAGGCGATCCGCTCGATGCCGTAGGTGATCTCCGCCGTGATCGGATCGAGATCGAAGCCGCCCGCCTGCTGGAAGTAGGTGAACTGCGTGATCTCCTGGCCGTCGAGCCAGACCTCCCAGCCGAGGCCCCACGCGCCGAGCGTGGGCGACTCCCAGTCGTCCTCCACGAAACGCACATCGTGCTTCTCGACCTCGATGCCGATGTGGCGGAGGCTCTCGAGGTAGAGCTCGAGGACGTTCTCGGGGGCCGGCTTCAGCGCCACCTGATATTGATAGAAGTTCTGGAGGCGATTCGGATTCTCGCCGTAGCGACCGTCCTTGGGCCGCCGCGAGGGCTCCACGTAGGCCGCCTTCCAGGGCTCGGGCCCGAGCACGCGGAAGAAGGTCGCGGGATTGAACGTCCCCGCGCCCACCTCGCCCGCGTAGGGCTGGAGGAGGACGCACCCCTGCTTCGACCAGAACTGCTCCAGCCGGAGCAGCGTCTCTTGAAAGATCATCGACGGCGCGCGGTCGTCCCGTGCGTCGCTCATCTCGTGCCTCCCGCGTAGCGCGCGAGCTGCTCGCCCACCCTCAGCGCGCGCAAACCCTCGAAGCGCTCCAGATGCGCCGCGAGGAATCGTTCGATGGCCCGGGCCACTTCCGGCCCCGGATAGCGTTCCATGATCCAGTCGGCGATGCCCGCCACGGGCCGCTCCGCCAGCGCCACGAGCGTGAGCCGCGCCTTGCCGGAGAGCCGGAAGGCGCCGGCGTCGTCGCCGCAGGGCGCGCCGCAGAGAAGTCCGCCGCGCACCGGATGGAAGAGCCCGCCTCCTTCGAGGGGCCGCCGACATTCCAGACAGACCGTGAGCTCGGGAGCGTACCCGAGGCGGCGGCAGGCTTGTACCTCGAAGGCGCGAAGCATCGCCTCGACCGCCAAGAGCGGCGCGCGCCCCATGGCCTCGAGCGTGTCGGCCGCGAGTTCGAGGAGCCCCGGATCTTCGACTTCGCCATAGGCGGCGCGTTCGAGGAACTCCAGCACGGCCCCGGCGCAGGCGAAGCGGTCGGGATCCTCCCAGAGCGCGGGCCAGTAGGAGACGACGTCCGCTTTCGAGAGGAGCTGCAGGTCGCGGTTCAGCTTCCGATAGACCACGGCCCGCATGCGCACGCCCGGCTCGAGGGAGCCGCCGAAGCGGCTCTTCGGGCCGCGGGCGCCCTTGGCGACGCAGCGGAGGAGCCCGAAGTCGGCCGTGAAGAGGCTCACGATGAGGCTCGTCTCGCCGAGACGGTGCGAGCGGATGACGAGGGCGTCGGTCTCGACGATCGCCACGCGGCTAGTCCCGGCCCCGGGGAGCGGCGTCGCCGCGATCGTCCGCGCCGGCCTCGTCGGTCCCGTTGGGGGCCGTCTTCGGCGGGACGACCACGCCGCCCGAGACCACCATCTTGATGGCCTGCTCCACGCGGAGCGTCGTCGGGATGATCTGATCGTCGGCGCAGTAGACGAGCGGTCCGGTCGTCGGGTTCGGGGGCGTCGGCAGGAAGACGCCGCGCAGGGTCTTCCCCGAGGCTTCGTCGAAGGTCTCCGGCGCGTCCCCCGTGACGAGACCGATGCTGTACATGCCCGGCCGCGGGTATTCGATGAGGACGACCTGTTGGAAGGCGTTCTTCCGGTCGCTCAGGATCGCTTCGCCGATCTCCTTCAGCGTCCCGTAGACGCCGCGGAGGAGCGGGACGCGGAGGAGGAGCGTCTCGAGCAGCGCCCCCAACTGGCGGCCGAGGATGTTGTTCGCGAGCGCGCCGGTCAGCACGATGATGACGATCACCGTGAGGAACCCGAGCCCCGGCACCCCGTCGGGGCGGATGTAACCGCCGCGGAGCGTCGTCCCGAGCAGGTGGTCGACCCAGACGAAGAGCCGGTAGACGATGTAGCCGGTGATCGATAGCGGCGCGAGCACCAGAAGGCCCGTCAGGAAGTACATCCGAATGCGGTGCAACATGCGGAGATTATAGCAGTTGGAGCGCTCGAATGCGCGGGGCCAGGCGGCGCATCAGGCGCCGTTCCTCGGCTCGCATGCGCCGCCGTTCGGCGGCCTTCGCGTGGTCGTGCCCCAGGAGATGGAGAATGTCGTGGATCGCCAGGTGGGCGATCTCGCGGTGATAGGGGCGCCGCGCCGCACGGGCCTGTCGCCGGGCCGTCTCCACCGAGAGGTAGATCTCGCCGAGGAAGAGGCGCGCCGCCGGATCGCCGAGCGCCTCGGGCGCGGCGAAGCCGAAGGAGAGGACGTCGGTCGCCTTGTCGGCGTCGCGGTAGTCGCGGTTCAGCGTTCGAAGGAGTTCGTCGTCGGCGAGAACGATGGAGAGCGAGGCGCGCGGACGGCCCAGGAGCCGCAGCGCCTCGACGGCGAGCGCCTTAAGAGTTGTCGATCTTAAGCCGGGCTCCCTCGCGGGACTGGCCACGGTCGTCCGCGGGACGAACGACGCGGGGCTCCTCGGCGAAGACGCCCGGATAGTGGACGCGCGCGTGGAAGAGCGCCGTGAGGATCGGGATGAAGGAGTCCCGGATCTTCGCGAGGTCTTCGAACGTGATCGGGCTTTCATCGAGCTGGCCATCCTTGACGCGCGCCTCGAGGATGCGGTTGACGACGCCGCGGATGCGTCCCGGCGTCGGTTCGTTCAGCGAGCGCGCCGCGGCCTCGACGGCGTCGGCGAGCATGAGCACCGCCGTCTCCTTCGACTGCGGCTTCGGACCCGGATAGCGGAATTCCGCCTCCGGCACGTCGGCGTCGGCGGGGCCCGACTTCTTCTGCTCCCCCTTCTTCTTCAGTTCGAGCTGCGCCTTCGCGTAGAAGAAGGTGAGCAGCGTGGTGCCGTGGTGCTCGAGGATCGCGTCGACGATCGCCTTCGGGAGCTTCTCCTTCCGCGCGATCTCGGCGCCCTCGCGCACGTGCGCCTGGATGATGAGGCTGCTCATCGTCGGCGAGAGCTTCTCGTGCCGATTCCGCGCGCTCGACTGATTCTCCACATAGTACTCGGCTTTGTCGATCTTCCCGATGTCGTGATAGTAGGCGCCGACGCGCGCGAGGAGCGGATTCCCGCCGATCGCGGCCGCGGCCGACTCGGCCAGGGTGCCGACGACGATGCTGTGGTGATAGGTCCCGGGCGCTTCGAGCATGAGCCGGCGGAGGATCGGTCGGTTCAGGTCCGCGAGTTCCAGCAGCGTGATGTCGGTCGTGACCGTGAAGAGGCTCTCGAGGAGCGGCAGCAGGACCGTGACGGCGAGGACCGACGCGAGCCCGGCCGCCATCCCCCACGCCATGCGGCGGGCGAGGATGTCGAGCCGCGCGCCGTCGACGAGCCCCATGGCCGCGATGGCGACCGCGTAGGTGAGCGCGACGACGAGCATCGGACGGTAGAAGTCGCGGCGGCGGCGAACGCCGGTGGCGGTCGCGATGGCGGCGATGCCCGCGAGGGCGCTCCCCGTGAGGAACGGCAGGCCGAGCCCGAAGACGACGCCGGTCAGGAGCGACGCGACGAGGGTGGCCGCGAACGCGAGCGCGTTCCCGAAGAGGAGCGCCACGGTGAGCGAGAGGACCGTCATCGGGATGAGCATCTCGTACCCGCGGAACTGATTCACCACCAGCCAGCCGACGCCCATGACGACCGCCGAGAGGACGGCGAGCAGGAAGAGCGGCGGCGTCTCCGCGTAGACGCCGGGGTGGTGCAGCTTGAGGTAGGTCGCGAAGCCGAGGATCAGGAACGCGATCAGGACGAGCCGGCCCAGGACCGGCGGTAGATCGCGCTTCCAGTCGGGCGCCGGCTTCTGGTGGAGGCCCCAGGCGCGAAGCGACTCGAGCTTCCGGATATGGTCGGCGGTCGCGATCTCGTGACTCCCGATGATCTTCTCGTCCTTCCGAACGAGCCCGTCATAGGGATTCACCGCGGTCTTCGCCTCGCTCCGGAGCCGCTCGGTCGTGGAGGGCTCGAAGTGGAGATTCGGCTGCGTCGTCGCGAGCACCAGTTCCTGGAGCGCCTGCGCCGCCTCGGGGCGGCCCGGGAACGCGCGCACGCCTTCGTCCCACGCGGCGTCGCGGAGCTGATTCAGGTCGAGCAACGACTCCCATGGGGTCTTCAGCCGCATGCCGTCCCGCTCCACCATCGCCACCGGCGACTCCGTGTCGAGTCGCGCGCTCTCCACCTCGGGGATGAGCCCGGCGGCGTGCGCCTGGCCGGCGAGGCGGATCGCGATCGGGAGGATGCGCCGCGCGTCGACGCCCGAGAGCGTGCGCGTCGCCTCGGGCGAGAGCCCGAGCGCGCGGATGCGGGGCGCGAGCCCCGAACCCTCCGCCGCGGCGGCGCGGAGCGAGTCGAGGAGCGACTTCGTCGACGCCGTCACCGCCGCGTCGACCGAGTAGACCGGCGCCACGCGGCGCGCGGCGATGCTCTGTTCCGCGCGATACTGCGCGCGCTCCTTCAAGAGGTAGAACTGGAAGGGCGCGATCAGGTCCCGCTTCGCCGGGTACCCTTCCCGCAGCGTCATCACCTCGAAGGAGGGATCCCGCGGGAAGAGCAGGCAGGCGTACGCCAGGAATCCGATGAAGAGCGTGATCCGGCGAAAGCGCGGCCCGAAGATCGCCGCCACGGCGATCTTCCAGGGCGCCCGCTCCCGCCGGCGCGGCTCCAGGATGCGGAGATTCTCAGCGGCCATGCCGTCCCCGGTCGTTCCCCGTCGCCTTGTCGTGCTCGTCGAACGCGCGGATGATCTCGCGCACGAGGTGGTGCCGCACGACGTCCCGCTCGTTCAGATAGACGAACGCGAGATCGGGCACGCGGTGGAGGATCGACTGCGCCTCCACGAGCCCCGACTGCATCTGCGTTCCGAGGTCGATCTGCGTCACGTCTCCGGTGATGACGGCCTTCGAGCCGTAGCCGAGGCGCGTGAGGAACATCTTCATCTGCCCCACGGTGGTGTTCTGCGCCTCGTCCAAGATCACGAACGCGTTGTTGAGCGTCCGCCCGCGCATGTAGGCGAGCGGCGCCACTTCGATGACGCCGAGATCGAGGAAGCGGCGGATCTTCTCGTACGAGAGGAGATCGTTCAGCGCGTCGTAGAGCGGTCGGAGGTAGGGATCGACCTTGTCCTTCATGTCGCCGGGGAGGAAGCCGAGGTTCTCGCCCGCCTCGACGGCCGGACGGACGAGGAAGATCCGCTCCACCTGGCGCGCCTTCAGCGCGTTCACGGCGGCGGCCACGGCGAGGTAGGTCTTCCCCGTTCCCGCCGGTCCGATGGCGAAGACGATGTCGTGCTTCAGGAGCGCCTGCACGTAGCGCGCCTGCCCCAGCGTCTTCACGCGGATCGACCGCTTGTCGAACGTGAAGAGGATCGGCCGCTCGTAGAGCGCCTGCGACGCCTCGCGGTCGGCCGGATCGGTGATGCCGACGAAATTGTGGACGTCGTGCTCCTCGAGCACCGCGCCGCGCCGCACGAGGTCGGCGAGCGACGCGAGAATGGCGCTCACCTCGTCGACGGCGGGGCCTTCGCCGCGCACGGCGATCTTCCCGTCCCGATAGGTGAGCGAGACGGGATAGCTCCGCTCCAGGAGCCGCAGATTGGCGTCGTTCCGGCCGAAGAGGGCGAGCGGATCGACGGAGTCGAGCGGAACGCTGCGGGTGGTCTCGGTCGTGGGTGTCGTCATCGCGGTACCGTCAACTCCTGTCCCGGATAGATTCGATCGGCGTCCCGGATCCGGTCCCGGTTCGCCTCGTAGAGTTCGGTCCAGCGTCGGCCGTCGCCCCACACGTCGCCCCTTGCGCTGATCCGCCAGAGCGAGTCGCCGTCACGCACGATCACGCGAGCGACCGGCGCCGTTCCGGGCGCGTCGTCGCGGCGCGGCGCCGGAGCGCCCTGCGGCGGGCGGGACGGCGCGGCGCCCGACGCCGCCAGCGCGACGAGCGAGTCGGCGGCGCGGCTCAGCGAGTCGGCGGCGGCCCTCGCCGCGGCCGCGCGGCGCGCGAATCGCTCGGCCGCCTGCTTCGCGTCGGCGATCTCCTCGCGGTAGATCGAGTCCTGTTCCGCCAGCGATTCGCAGTACTCCAGACGCTGCTCCTCGCGGAGCTTCTTGAATTCCTTCTCCGTGTAATAGTCGCCGAGCGACGCGTCGGCCACTCGCAGCACGGGCTTCCCGCAGCCCGCGGCCGCGAGGATCGCCGCCGCCGCGATCGCCCGCGCGATGGAGGCTCCGGTGATGCCCGCGAACCGACTCCGCCTCGTCCCCCTCACGGTCTCGGCGCGCGCGCGGCCCCGCGCGCCCCGCCGGCGGTCGTCAAGGAGTCGAGCGCGGCCTTCGCCACCGCCACCCGTTGCTCCGCCTCGACCCGCTTCGCCTCCGCTGTACGCGCTTCCGAGGCGGCGCGGGACGCGATCCGCTGCGCCCCCTCCGATTCCTCCCGATGCCGGTCCAGCTCCGTCGTCGGCGTCGGGCACGGCACAACGGCCCCACCGCATCCATAAACTAATGTGGCAGTGATCGTTAGCGCGCAAGCCAGGAGCATCCAGGGGGGGCTGGAATGAAGGCGCGGCCAGAATCCGGCCGGACGGCCGCTGGTCGGTGCCCGGCGGCCGCCGAGGCGCGTTCCGTGGAACGGAGCGCGGTGCTTGGCTTTTAAATGATTGTCGTTATTCAAGTTAAATCATCGGCGGGGGTCCCACCCAGCACCCCCGCCAGTGCTTCGACGGTAGGGCTCGCGAGGGTGGAAGTCAAGGCCCCGCCCATGGCCCTTTCCCAAACGCAGGAAGGGTGCCAATCGGAGTCGGGTCGGCCCGCCGGAGGGCCCGGCAGGGCCCCTCCGAGGCGCGTTAGAGGTCGATCCGGAGCTTCAGTTCCTTGAGGTCGGCCGGGTCGACCACCGCCGGCGCGCCGTCCATGAGGGACGTGGCGCTGGCCGTCTTCGGGAAGGCGATGGCGTCGCGGATCGAGTCGCCGCCGTTGAAGAGAACGACGAGGCGGTCGACGCCGAGCGCGATCCCGCCGTGCGGCGGCGCGCCGTACTCGAACGACTCCAGCAGGAAGCCGAATTTGTGATGCGCCTCCTCGGCCTTCATGCCGATGACGCGGAGCACCTGCTCCTGGATGTCCTTCCGGTGGATTCGAATACTCCCCGACGCGAGCTCGTTCCCGTTCGCGGCGAGGTCGTAGAGCTGCGCGTGCACCTTCCCGGGATCCGACTCCAAGTACGCGAGATGTTCGTCGAGCGGCATCGTGAAGATGTGATGCGCCGGCGCCCAGGCCTTTCGCCCCTCGTCCCACTCGAAGAGCGGGAATTGGTGCACCCAGACGAAGCGGAAGTCCTTCGGATCGAG
Organism: Candidatus Eiseniibacteriota bacterium; assembly: GCA_035760425.1. GTDB lineage: Bacteria > Eisenbacteria > RBG-16-71-46 > SZUA-252 > SZUA-252 > SZUA-252. The sequence goes on from DASTSZ010000288.1 coordinate 10,896, forward strand.
CGTGAACTTCTGATTCCCGATCTGCGTCCGCACCGCGCCGAGCGAACGGAGCACGACGGCCCGCGCGCCCGAAGCAAGGAGGAGCAGGTCTCCCTCCTTCGCGCCGGCCGCGGCGATCAGCTTCGACGCCGCGTCGCCGTCGGCGAAGAACTTCGCGATGCCGCCGTCGAGCCCGCCGCCCTTCACGCGCGCCCAGGCGAGTCCGGTCGCGCCCATGAGCTTCGCCGCCGCCTCCCATCCCTCGATCTCGCGGCGCGACGCGGTCGCGAGCCCCGGCACGGGAAGCACGCCGGTCATGAGCGCGGCGGGATCGGCCGCCGCCTCGCGGAACTTCTCCATGGTGCCCCCGCCGGCCGCGGCGGTGACGTCGCGGATTTCGAACGGAATGCGGAGGTCGGGCTTGTCGCTGCCGTAGCGATGCATCGACTCGCGATAGGTCATCCGAGGGAACGGAATCTTCAGCTCGCGGCCCATGTCGCGCCGGAAGACCGCCTCGAGCATCCCCTCGACCACGCCGAAGACGTCCTCCTCGGAGACGAAGCTCATCTCGAGGTCGATCTGCGTGAACTCCGGCTGGCGGTCGGCGCGGAGATCCTCGTCCCGGAGACACTTCGCGATCTGGAAGTAGCGATCGAAGCCCGAGACCATGAGGATCTGCTTGTAGAGCTGCGGCGACTGCGGCAGCGCGAAGAAGCGCCCCGGATGCACCCGCGACGGCACGACGTAGTCGCGCGCCCCCTCCGGCGTCGGTTTCACCAGGAGCGGCGTTTCGATCTCCAGGAAGCCTTGGTCCGAGAGGTAGTCGCGCACGGAACGGATCATGTTGTGGCGGAAGACGATGTTCCGCTTCAGCGGCTCCCGGCGGAGATCGAGGTAGCGATAGCGGAGCCGGATGTCCTCCGACGCGGTGTTCGTGTCGTCGAGCGGAAAGGGCGGCGTCTTGCTGGTGTTCAGGATCGAGAGCGCGTCGGCTTCGACTTCGATTCCGCCGGTCGGCAGTTCGGGATTCTCGCTTCCGGGCGGACGGCGAAGCACGGTCCCCTCCACGAGCACGACGAACTCGCTTCCGATCTCGCGAGCGCGCTCGAGGGTCTTCGTGTTCAATTTCTCCGGACGGAAGACGACCTGCGTGAGGCCGTAGCGGTCGCGGAGGTCGAGGAAGAGGACGCCTCCGTGGTCGCGGACGCGGTGCGCCCACCCCATGAGGCGGACGTGCGTGCCGGCCTGCTCCGGGCGGAGGTCGCCGCAGCGGTGCGAGCGGCGGCGCTGGAGGAGCGGATCGATGGCGGTCATCGGGCGTTCGTCCCGGCGGCCGCGGCGCGGCGGGCGCGAAGCCAGGCGCGGAGCGAATCGAGGTCGGGCTGCTTCATTTCGTCCTTTCCGGAGATCATGTCGCGAACGGCGTATCCCTCGGCCTCGCGCGGCACGAAGACGGCGTGCTTGGCGCCGATCCGCGAGGCGACTTTCATCTGCGACGAGGCGCTGCGTCCCTGCACGTCGGTCATGACGCGGAGCGGGCGTTCGTCCCCCGGCTCGAGCACGCCGCGCAGCTCGCGGGCGGCCGCGAGCGCCTCCGAGGCGGCCTCCGGCTGGCGCGCCACGACGAAGGCGTCGGGCTCGGCCTGCGAGCCCGCCGCGCCCTCCGGCGCGGTGGCGATGAGGAGACGGTCGGTCCCGAT
>DASTSZ010000289.1:0-7864 GCA_035760425.1 Candidatus Eiseniibacteriota bacterium
AGCTGCCGCGCAACCCGACCGGGAAGATCCTGAAGCGCGAGCTGCGCGACCGCACGTGACCGCGTCTCCGTTCGTCATCGGCACCGCGGGGCACATCGATCACGGCAAGACCGCGCGCGTTCGCCGCCTCACCGGCATCGACACCGACCGGCTGAAGGAGGAGCGCGAGCGCGGCATCTCCATCGACCTCGGTTTCGCGCATCTAGCGCTCCCCTCGGGGCGCCGCGTGGCCATCGTCGACGTGCCCGGGCACGAGCGCTTCGTGAAGAACATGCTCGCCGGGGCGACCGGCATCGACGTCGTGCTCCTCGTCGTCGCGGCGGACGAGGGCGTCATGCCGCAGACGCGCGAGCACCTCGCCATCGTGGAACTCCTCGACGTCCGCCGCGGCGTCGTCGCGCTCACCAAATCCGATCTCGTCGCGCCCGAACTCGCGGAAGCGGCGGGGGAGGAAGTCGCCGCGCTCCTCGCGCGCGGCCCGCTGAAGGACGCGCCGATCGTCCCCGTCTCCTCCGTCACCGGCGCCGGTGTCGACGCGCTCGTGGCGGCGCTCGACGCCGCCGTCGCCTCGCTCCCGGAGCGGGACGCGGGCGGCGCGGCGCGCCTCCCGGTCGATCGCGTCTTCTCCATCGAGGGGATCGGAACCGTGGTGACCGGCACGCTCTGGAGCGGCGCGATCGCCGCCGGCGACGAACTCGAACTCCTGCCCGGCGCGAAGCCGGTGCGCGTGCGACAGGTGGAAGTGCACGACCAGCCGGTGCCGCGGGCGGTCGCGGGGCAGCGGACCGCCGTCGCCATTCACGGCGTGAACCGCCAGGACGTGGCGCGCGGGGAGTGGCTCGTCACGCCCGGTCGCTTTCTCGCGACGTCGGTCGTCGACGTGCGGCTTCGGCTCCTCGAGAGCGCGGGGCGCACGCTCGAGGATCGGACGCGCGTCCGCGTCCACTTGGGCGCGAGCGAGACGCTGGCGCGGATCGTGTTGGTGGAGGGCGCGCCGCTCGAACCGGGCGACGTCGCGCTGGTGCAGTTGCGGTTGGAGTCGCCGGTCCTCGCGATCCCCGGCGACCGGCTCGTGCTTCGCGCCTACTCGCCCGCCGTCACGATCGCGGGCGCGGTGGTGCTCGACGCGCACGCCGAGCGCCGCGCGCGATTGAACGACGCGGCGCGCCGGCGGCTCGAGGTCTTCGAAACGGGAACGCTCGCCGAACGCGTGGCGCTGCTCGCGGCGGAGGCGGAGGGGGCCGGCGTTCACCCGGCGGAGGCGGCGCTGCGATTCGCCGTCGCGCCGGAGGCGGCCGTCGCCGCCGCGCGCGCGGCCGCGGGGCTTCGCGCGCTGAAAAACGGCCGCTACCTGACCGAGGCCGCCTGGACGGGAACGCTCGAGCGGATCGCGGCGGCGGTGGCTCGCTACGCCGAGACGCACAAACTGCGCGAGGGGATCGGGAAGGGGGAGCTGAAGAGCCTCCTGGCTCGCGACGTCGAGGGAAGCGTCTTCGACGAAGCGCTCGAGTCGCTCCTGGCCGCGAAGGCCCTCGCCCTCCGCGGCGACCGCGTCGCCCTGCCCGATGCGGCCCCGGTCCTGAGCCCCGACCAGGCCAAGGCCGTCGCCGAGATCGAGCGGAAGCTCCAGGCCGGGGGGTACTCGGTCCCCGAACTCACCGAACTCCTGAAGGGGCTCCCGCCGGCCGTGAAGCCGCCGGAGCTGATCCGCTACCTCCTGGAGTCGGGTCGGGTGGTGAAGGTGACGCCCGAACTCCTCTATCCCGCCGGCCGCTGGGCCGAGGTGGAAGCCAAAGTGCGGCAATACTTTTCCCAGAACCAAGAGCTCACCATGGCGGCCTTCAAGGAGCTCTTCCAGGTTTCTCGGAAGTATTCCGTCCCACTCCTCGAGCACCTCGACCGGATCGGGTTGACCCGCCGGCAGGGGGACGTCCGGCTGGCCGGCCCCAGGACGCGGCAGCCCTAGGCCGAAGCCCGCGCTCTCCAGGCGCGCCACCCCAATAAAGGGGGAGGTGTGACATCCCCGTCGTTGAAGCGACCCCCCGAATGTGCTATCCTAACGAACGCACGACGGGCAAGACCGCCCTTCGCGCCCAAACCGCCCGAGGTCGCGTCGTGGTCGCGGCCTCCCTCTGGACCTCCATCAGAAGGTGACGCGGACATGGGCCTTCGAGATCGTTCCCTCCGTATTACGCTATCGGCCGCCTTGCTCATCGCGCTGACCGCGCTTCCCGGCGTTTGGAATTTCCAGGCGCCCGGAAACGCGTTCGGCCCCGCCACGGCATGGGCTGGCGGAACGCCCGATGAGACGCTGAATCCTCCTGCGACGCCTCCGAAGAAGTCGAGCTCGGTGGGCTTCCGCGGCGACTTCAGCACCTCGACTCCGCGCTCGGCGATCACCGATCGCAGCAGCGGATTCGCGAGGCTCTCGACGATCGAGCGGATCAAGCTGATCTGGACGATCGTTCGCGCAAGCACCCTCAGGATGTAGGGCCGAAAACCGAGATCACGGGGACGGAGCGTCGGCGCGCGCCATAGTGCTCGCCGACGTCCAAGGACGAACGTGGATAAGACCACAGCGGCGTTGATCCGGGAGCGCGAGGAGGCGGTGGCCACTGCTCGCCTTGCGCAGGACGGCGCGCGACAGCTTCAGTCGCTCGAGGATCTCGCCGAGATCTTCCTTCGCGCGGACTCCTACCTGCCCGCCCTTCAGAATCTCGACGACTGCATCCAGTCGGCCGAGCGGCTCGGACTCGACGGCGCCCGCATCGCGGCGCTCGAGATCAAGGCCGCGCAGGTGCTCATCGAGAAGGGGGACGCGGCCGCCGCGCTCCGCCATCTCGCCCGCGCCCGCGCCCGCTCGCTCGCCGAACCCAATCCCGAACTCATGGCGCGCATCTTCTTGCAGAACGCCCGCGCGCTGATCGAACTCTCGCAGTACGAGGAGGCGCTCTCCACCTGCGAGCGCGCCTTCGCGATCTTCAAGGAACGGAATCTCCTCGCGCCCCTCGCCCACACGTACAACTGTTTCGGCCGAATCTTCTACCGACTCGGCGAACTCGATCGCGCGAAGGAGTACTACGAGGCGGCGCTCCATCTCTTCCGCTGGGATCTGAACGACGACGAGGGCGTCATTCGCGCGCACAACAACCTCGGCGTCCTCTACCGGCACCTCTCGGACTGGCGCCAGTCGGTTTGGCACCTCCTCCGCTCGATGGAATTGAGCCAGCGCCTCGGAAACTTCGCCTACCTCGCCGTTTCGAACGCCAACCTCGGCAACGTCCACCTGAAAGCCGGCACTTGGGACGATGCGCGGGAGCACTACGACCGCGCGCTCACCTCGTACGTGCAGATCGGGCGCGACGCCGGCGTGGCGCGTATGCGGACCGGCCTCGCCACCATCGCCACCTACCGCCACGACTTCGCGGCGGCGGAAGCGCACCTGGCGGCCGCGCACCAGATCACCGCGCGGCTCGGCAATTCGCGCGAGGCGGCCCTCGTTCTCTTCGGGCAGGCGGAACTGCAGCACGAGCGCGGCCAGTTGGAAGCGGCGCTCCGCCTCTACGACGAGGCGCTCGACGTGGCGCGCGAGATCGCGCCCGAGGGCGACATGGTCGGCGAACTGCAGCGGAAGCGCGCCGAAGTCCTCGCGCTTCGCGGCGACCTCCCGTCGGCCCTGAAGGCGGCGGAGGACGCGTTCCAGCGCGCGAAGCGGCTCGGCGACCAGTTGGAAGAGGGCGCGGCGCGCCGCGTCCTGGCCACGATCCACGCGCAGGAAGGGCGGCTGGTCGAGGCGCACAGCGAATCGCGCGAGTCGATCCGCATCCTCGAGTCGATCCACGAGCGCATGGAACTCGCCCGCGCCTACCTCGAACTCGCGCGCCGGATGCCCCGCGAAGGGGATCCCGAGCGCCTACGCGAAGCGCAGAATCTCGCCTTCAAGGCGATGTACCTCTTCGAGCAGCTCGGCATGGAAGACTCCATGCGCGCCTCCGAGACCGCCCTTCGCGAGCTGAACGCGCCGGCGTGGCTCACGTCGCCCCGCGGCGGACGCCCCGCGCCGCCGCCGATCGCGGCCCAGGCGCAGGAAGTCGCGCGGGCGCACGGCGTCGTGACCGAGAACCAGCGGACGCTCGACGTGGTGCGGAAGGCCTCCGAACTCCTCGCGACCCCGGCCCGCTGCCTCATCCAGGGCGAGACGGGCGTCGGCAAGAATCTCCTCGCCTACATGTTCCGCCAGTACGAGATCGAGCGCGGCCATCCCTTCGTGGAGGTGAACTGCACGAGCCTCCCGGGCGACCTGGTCGAGAGCGAACTCTTCGGCTACGTGCGCGGCGCCTTCACGGGCGCGGCCATTTCGAAGCGCGGCATCTTCGAGGAAGCCGACGGCGGGACCATCTTCCTGAACGAGATCGGCGAACTGACCGAGCGGACCCAGGTGAAGCTGCTCCAGGTGCTGGACGACGGCACCTACCGCCGCCTGGGCGAGGTGAGGGCCCGCCGCCTGAACGTTCGCATCATCTCCGCCACGAACAAGGATCTCGACGCCGCCGTGAAGGCGGGCTGGTTCCGCGCCGACCTCTACTACCGGCTCGGGCAGGTGGTGCTCTCGCTCCCGCCGCTGCGCGAACGGCGCGAGGACATCCCGCTCCTGATTCGCGGCTTCCTCGACGAACTCGCGGTGCGCGAAGGGCGGACGGTGGTGCTGGCGGAGGACGCGATGGAGTACCTGACGTCGCTACCGTGGCTCGGAAACATCCGCGAGCTGAAGCACAAGATCGAGAGCATCTTCCTCTGCGCGGGGAAGCAGGAGATGGTCGATCGCGCCATGCTCCTGAAGCTCCTCCATCCGGGCGGCTCGGCGCCGGCGTCGGAAGCGCCGTCGACGCGGGGACTTCGCCGGAAGGTCGACATGCTGAAGCGCGAGGAAGTCCTCGCGGCCCTCTCCCGCAACGGTGGCAACCGCAGCCGCGCCGCTCTCGAACTCGGCATCACCCGCCGGCATCTCATCCGGCTCCTCAAGCAGATCTACTAGCCGCACCCCGCCGCACGCAGTCCCCGACGCCCGTCTCCCCTCCCGTCCCGATTCGCGATTTTCTCGCGTCCGCAGGCCATTTCTCCCCGTTCCGGGCGTTCGTTCCGGTGTGACATGGTCGTCGCGAAGGCCCCTGGGGGGTGGGACATGCGGGCAACCCTTTCAGCGGGAAAGGCTTGGCGTATCATGGTGGTGTCGAAGTGTGACATTCATGTCCACTGTGACCCTCCCCACGGCTGTCCCAGCCCGCCGAGGCGCCGCGCAGGCTGCCCTCTAACCCATTCCACCACATGATCTTGAATATCATTTTGCCAAATTGGCGGGTTCGAGCCACGCACGGCACGTCGGATGCTTTAGGGGAAGGTCAACGCAGGCTTTCAAGGCCGCGGAGGGTGGGGAGTTCTCAGAAGAAGCCAAATGTAGAGCTAGACCTCTTCCCTTCGTCCTCTGGACTAAAGGCTCCTGGATTGACTCTCACTGGGTGCCTCATTCGTCCGCGGCCTTAACCCTAAATCTCAGGGATGGGTCCCCCCCACCCGCGTATTGCTCCGCAGCTAGCTCGACACCTCGCGATCGTCGGCCGTGCCGGTTTCGCCGCCCTTGAGAAGCATGGGGCGGACAAGAAGCTCGCGTTCGCGCGTCGCCAGGGCCTGCCCCGGCTTCCCGCGTCGCGGTCTCGAAACGAACTTACGCTCGGTGTAGATCACCGGGACCCGCGACAGCTTCCGTGCCTTGCTGAAGTAGGCGGCCGTGGCGGCCGCCTCCTCGAGCGTCCGGGGTTTAGGGACTGCGGTCCGCGTCGGCCGGCGCAGGATCACGTGGGATCCCGGTACCCCCACGACGTGGAACCAATAGTCGTGGGGTTGGCTTAGGCGGTGGGTGATCAGGTCGTTCTCGGTGTTGTTCCGACCGACCCAGAGGGTCCACCCATCGCTCGTGAAAAGCGTCCTTGGCCTGATCGAACGGTGCGCCCCTGGAGATCGGTGCTCTGGACGTTCCGCGCGGGGCGGCGCGGAGGATTGCCGTGATGAACGGTTCCCCTGTCGCTCGCCCCGCGCACTTAGATCGAGAGCCGCGGATTTGAAGAACGCGTCGAGAGACGCGAGCGCTTCCTTCGGCGGCAAGTCATAGACGGCGCGGCGAACGCTGGCGCAAGCCGCGAGATTCTTCCGAGTTTCGGCGAGCCGACGCATCACCAGCGTTAGACCCCGCTCGCCTTTCTTAGCCCTCTGGAAGAGCCGCGCCGCGTTGTCTTGAGGGGAAAGGGCCGGGTCCAGCACGAGACGGACCCGGATATCCGGCGAGTCCGCGTACGGATCGGGGAGTTCGGCGTGGCTCGCCCCCCTCTGGATCTCTTTGTAGTACGTCAGCAACAGTTCCCCCCGCCGGCGGTCGAGGAGACGATCCTCGGCCGCCTTCTTGTCTCCCTCCTGCGCCTTCTCCCGCCTGAGGAGCATCCGCTCCGACTCCTTGAGCAGCCGGTCGACCGTGCGGCGGAAGTCGTCGTGGAAGGCGCGCTCGATGCGTTCGCGGAGCGCCTCGCGCGCGGCGAGGTCGTCGTGGGGGATCAAGACGATGGCCGCGGGACGGGCGAGGGGGGAGAGCGGCGGGGGCGGCGCGGGTGCGGTCGCGGCCTCGACCGACTCGGCATCGGCCGCGGCCGCCGCGGCCGTGACGTCGGCCGCCGCCTCTTCCTTCCGGTCGAGCGCCCAGATGACCCGATTCTCCTCGTCCAGCCGAAGCGAGAAGGCGATGCGCGGCCCGTCGGCGGCGAGCGAGAGCCGATGCGTCTCCGCGCCCGCCTCCGCGCCGTCGCCGGGCGCCGCCAGCGAGAAGAGGACTTCGCCCGCCGTCCCCTCGCTCGCGTCGACGCGAAGGAGATGGAGGCCGCGGAGCGGCCGCTCGAGCCCGCCGTAGGGCGTGCCGCGCGGATCGGGCGAGATCGGCATCTTGTCGGCGAGCGCGAGCGTCGCGCGCTTGGGCTCGAGGAAGATCCAGAGGAACGCGCGCGGCGTGCCGTCGAAGGCGAGCGCAATGGCGCGCGGCCCGAGCGGCACGACCCCGGTGAGGCGGCGTCCTTCGAGCGTGTCGAAGCCGTGGCCCATGCGATCGCCGCTCAGCGGAGCGTGCCCGGTGTGGGAGCGGTCGCGTCGGGTGCGGCGAGCGAATCGAGGCCCGACGGGCGCCCGAGATGCTCGCTCAGCCGGCGGAGGTTGTTCGCCGCGTCGGGAAAGCCGGGGAGCGCGGCGAGCGAGCGGCGATAGGCGGCGAGCGCCGCGTCGTAGCGGCCCAACTGCTCGAGCACCGCGCCCATGTTGTTCTCCGCCTGCGCCAACTCCGGCATGAGCCGAAGCGCCTCGCGATAGGCGACCACCGCGGAGTCGGGCATGCCCGAGTGCGCGTAGAGATTCCCGAGCGCGTACCAGCCGGGCGCGTAGTCGGGCCGGATCGCCGTGAGCCGGCGTACGTGCACGTAGGCGGAGTCGCGGCGGCCCATCTCGTCCTCGGCCGCCACGAGGTTCAAGAGGAGTTCCCCCGCGTGCTCGGGCGCGATCTCGATGGCGCGGCGGTAGTGGGCCGCGGCGCCCATGAGATCGCGCGTGCGGTAGAGATAGGCGCCCATGATCGCCTGCACGTGGGGCGAGTCGGGCGTGTCGCGAAGCATGGAGCCGTAGAGCGCCGCCTCGTCGCGCCAGATCGCCACGCGCGGCCAGAGGACGGCGCCGAAGCCGATCGACGCCGCCGCGATCGCGACGATGACGACGGCGCTGGCGTCGGCCGGGTTCGCGCTCGAGGCCGGCCTTCGCCCGCGTCGCGGGGCCGCCGCGG
>DASTSZ010000290.1:0-3925 GCA_035760425.1 Candidatus Eiseniibacteriota bacterium
CGCGACGTCGGCGGCGCGCGGCTCGATGCGGGCCGCGCCGCGAAGGAGCAGCACCGCCTCGCCCAGGCGTCCCTGCGCGAGCGCCTCGCTTCCGGCGTTGTAGAGGGGGGTCGCGCCGCTCAGATCCGGCATTCGTCGCTCCATCGCCGCGCCACGGTGAGCGCCTCCTGGATCGCCGCGACCACGCCGGCGTCGCCGCCCGGCGCGAACGCCGCCTGCTCGAGGCGCCGAAGCGTCGACTGGATCGTCTCGATCTCGGCGGGCTCGACCTTCGCGGCGCGAAGCCGGTCGAGCAGGTCACGACGGGAACGCCCCTCGGGATCGATGCCGAAGCGGATCCCCGCCGCGTCGCGCAACGCCGCCTCCGCGCGTTCGGCGGCGCGCGCGGCGCCCGGCGCGGCCGCGACCTCGGCGAGCGCGTCGGCGGCCTCGCGAAGGAGCGCGTGGCGACGGCGGCGCGGATCGCCGGCCGCGCGGCGGCGCGACGAGGCCGCGAGGCCGAACCCGGCGTAGCCCGCGAGCGAAAGGAGACCCGCCGCGAGCGGGAGCGCCTCGGGCCAGCCGTCGAGCCGCGCGCCGGGACGAGCCGCGCCGGCCGCTGCGCCGCCGCCGGCCGCCGGGGCGGGCCGCGGCGGCGCGGGCGTCCCCAGCGCCGTCTGCGCCGTCCCGGCGCTCGGCGCGCTCCCCTCCTTCGGTGCGTCGACGCGCACGACGATCGTGTCGGAGGACTGCACGCGGTATCGCCCCGCCTCGGGGTCGAACCACGCGAACGCGATCGGCATGACGAGAAGCGACCCCGGCTGATCGGGAATGAACGCGATCTCCCGCCGGCGGGAGCCGCGCAGCCGGTCGCCGCTGCGATCGAGCTCGGTCCTCGCGCCCGCCGGATACGAGGGAGCGTCCGGATGGGCCGTGATCACGGGATCGGTCGCCGACGCCAGATTCCCGTCGCCGCGAATGGCGGTCGAAACGACGACCGGCTCCCCGGCGCGCACGCGGGGCCGATCGACGCGCACCGCGAGGGAGAGCGAGCCCACCGCGCCCTGAAATCCGGCGGGCGCGCCCGACGGGAGCGGATCGACGGCGATGTCGACGGGCGCCGCCTCGATCGGCAGCTCCACGACTTCCGTCGGAGGCGACGGGAAGAGTCCGCCGAGTGGGTCGTACGACGGCTGGTGGCGCCGGATGGCCCGCACCCGCGCTCGCGCGGGGCCGAGCGTGAGGCGGCCCGGCCGCGTCGGAAAGTAGGCGATGACGCGCTCGTAACGCTCGAAGGCGCGACCTTCGATCGTCACGCGGTCGTGCCGCGGCTCGCCCAGGGGCTCGGCCCAGAAGCCTGTCGCCTCGGGCGCGTCCCACGCCGGCATGTCCTCGAGCGGCGCGCGGGAGAGGATCTGGATGCGCGCGACGATCTGTTCGTTCCAGATCACGTGGCGCCGGTCGACCACGATGCGCGCGAAGATCGTCGAACGGTCGTCCTCCCCGGCGTCGGGGCCGCCGCCCGCCGCGCCGCTCCCCGGGGGAAGCGTCGTGACGACCTCGAAGGAGACCGGCGCGGTGTCGGAGCGCTGCTTCCCGAGGCGAATCGTGAACGGCGGGATCGTGTACTTTCCGGGGACGGTCGCGTAGACGCGGAAGAGCGCGACGTCCGTGCGAACGACGCTCCCCGCCGCCATCGTGAGATTCTGGGACGTGCCGGCCCGCTCGATGGCGAGGCCGGGCGCGGCGGGCGGCTCGACGGACGCCGCCTCGAAGCCGTCGCTCTCCACCGTCACGCTCACGACGACCGGCTCGCCCCGTTGCACGACCGCGCGGTCGACGAGCGCCTGCGCGCGGCGGAGAATGGCGGCGAACGCCGGCGGCGCGAGCGGACCGGCGAGCGTCGCGGCGGCCAACGCCAGCGAGACGATCGCCCGCGCGCGCCTACCAGTCATGCTCGTTCCGCCGTTCGCGCGCCGCGCGCTTCGACGCCTGTTCGCGCGAGCGCCCGGCGCGGCGTTCCGCTTCCAGCGCGTCGAGCCAGTGCTCCGCCTCCTCGCGCGAGGGAAGCGGCGCGCCGAGTTTCGAACCCGGATCGGGCGGCGACCCGCCCTGGCGCCGCTCCGGCGAGGAGGCGGACCCGGGCGGCGGCGGCGTGTTCCCGCCCTGGCGGTTTCCCGTCCCGCCCGACCCTTCGCCCTGCGTGCCGCCGCTCCCCGTGAGCGTCTGCTTCTTCGACGTGCGGGCGCGGCGGAGCGCCTCCTCGAGATTTCGTTTCGCGTCGGCGCGGTGCGGTTCGCGGCGGAGCGCGTCGCGGTACGCCGCGATCGCGTCGTCGAACTTCCCCGCGTTGAGCGACGCGTTCCCGAGGTTGTAAGCCGCCGCGGCGCGTGCCGCTTCCCCTTCGAGGTCGAGCGCGTCGCGATAGGCGGCGCGCGCGGAGTCGGCCTGCCCCGCCGCCTGGAACGCGAGCGCCTGATCGAACCGGACGGCGCCCGATCGGGGCCGCTCGCGCCGCGCTTCCTCCAGCGAGGCGATCGCTTCGCGGGACTTCCCCGCTTTCAGCTCGCGCACGCCGCGCGCCGCGGGGCCGCCCCACTCGTAGCCCGCGCCGATGGACGCGACGGCGGCGAAGAGGAGAAGGGCGCGCCTCATGCGTCCCTCCGCCTCGGCACCAGCACTTCCGCCGCCAGGAGGAGCGCCGCCAGCGCCGCGAGCCAATGGAAGCGCTCGTCGTACGCGCGAAGCGAACGGCCCGCCCGGTCGCCGCGCTCGCTTCCCCGCGCGTAGGCGGCGGCGAGCCGTCCCGCCCGGCCGCTTCCGTCGGCGCGCTCGTAACGGCCGCCGGCCGAGCGCGCGAGACCGCGGAGCGTCTCTTCGGCGAGTTTCGTCACCACGACGTGGTCGCTTCGGTCTTTCTTCATCCCGGTCACCGCGCCGGTCGTGTCGACGACCGGTATCGTCGTCCCCTCGGGCGTGCCGACGCCGAGCACGACGAGCGACGCGCCCGACGCGCGAAGCGGCGGGAGGCCGCGCGTCGCGTCCCCGTCCAGCTGTTCGCCGTCGGTCACGAGGATCACCGCGCGCGGGCGGTCGCCCGGCCGCCGCAGGAGCTGCCCGGCGAGGGCCACGGCGGCGCCGACGTCGCTTCCCGGCTCGTCGAGTTCCTCGGGACTCGCGGCGTCGATGCGATCGCGAAGGCCGTCGAGATCGGTCGTGAGCGGGCTCAAGACGCGCGCCTCGCCCGCGAATCCGATCAAGCCGATGGCCGATCCCTCGAGACTTCGCAGCAGCGTCGCGATCTCGCGCCGCGCGGCGCCGAGACGGTCGGGCTTCGCGTCGCGGGCGCGCATGCTCTCGGAGAGGTCGAGCGCGACGACGACGTCGGGCCCGGTGCTCGTGGTGCTCACGAGACGAAGCCCCGCCTGCGGCCGCGCGAGCGCGACGATGCCCGCGCCGACGGCGAGCAGGAAGAGGAGCGTGCGGATCGGGCCGTTCCAGCGCCCCGGCGCGCCCCAGCGCCGCCGAAGCGCGTCGCGGTCGCCGAGCGCCGCTTCGTCGGCGCGGCGCGCGCGCGCCATCCAGAGGACGATCGCCGCCGCGACCGGCACGATCCAGAAGAGCGCGAAGTATTCGGGGGCGGCCCAGCGCATCGCGGAAGCCCTCTAGGGATAGCGCCGGAGCACGGTGGCCCGGAGCAGGAGATCGAGCGCGAGGAGCACGAGGCCGGCCGCGATGAACCACGGCCCCACCTCGGCCCACTTCGTATAGGAACGAGTCTCGACGCGCGACGGTTCCAATTTGTCGATCTCCTGATAGACGCGCGAGAGGAGCGCCGCCGTGGTGGCGCGGAAGAATCGTCCGTGCGTCAGCGTCGCGACGGCCTCGAGCGTCGGCTCGTCGACTTCCGAGCGAACCCAGACGTAGCGGCGGCCGAGGATCGGAT
>DASTSZ010000291.1:0-2633 GCA_035760425.1 Candidatus Eiseniibacteriota bacterium
CGAGCGCGAAGCGCGGCTCCTCGCGTCGCTTTCCCATCCGAATATCGCGGGCATCTTCGGGCTCGAGGAGGCGAACGGCTCCCGCTACCTCGTGCTCGAACTTGTGGAAGGGGAGTCGCTCGCCGAACGGCTCGGCCGCGGGGCGCTCCCGCTCGACGAGGCGCTCGACGTGGCGCGGCAGATCGCGACCGGCCTCGAGGCCGCCCACGAGAGCGGCGTCGTGCACCGCGACCTGAAACCAGGAAACGTCATGCTCACGCCCTCGGGCGGCGTGAAGGTGCTCGACTTCGGGCTCGCGAAATCGGACGCCGACGATCGCCCGGCCTCGGGCGCGAATCTCGCATCCTCGCCGACTCTGACCCACTCGCCCACGGTGGCGGGCGTGATTCTCGGCACCGCCGCCTACATGAGCCCCGAGCAGGCGCGCGGCAAGCCGGTCGACAAGCGCTCGGACATCTGGTCGTTCGGCTGCGTGCTCTACGAGTGTTTGACGGGCAAGCCGCTCTTCGATGGCGAGACGGTCTCGGATTTGATCGCGCAAATCCTGCAAACAGAGCCCGATCTCGCGGCGCTCCCCTCGGCGACGCCGGCCGGCGTGCGCGCGCTCCTACGGCGCTGCCTTACGAAGGACCATCGCACGCGGCTCCGCGACATTGGTGAAGCGCGAATCGCCCTGGCGGCGGCCGCGTCGGGCGCGACCGCCGCAGGAGACGCGCCGGCCGCCGGCGACGCGCGAAACAGCCGCGGCGGATACCCGTGGTGGGCGGCGCTCCTCGCGCTATCACTCGTCTCCGCCATCTCCGTCTTCGCCGCGCTCCGATTCGGCGCCCCCTCCAAGACCGCGCCGCTCCGGAAACTCGACCTCGTCGCCACCGACATGGATCACGACTGGTTCGTCGCGCCGACGCTCTCACCCAACGGACGGCAATTCGCCTACACCGGAAAAGGGAAGATCCTGGTGCGCGATCTCGACGCGCTGGCCACACGCACGGTCGCCGACATCTCCGAGGGGACGCCGCTCGCCTGGTCGCCCGATTCGCGAATGCTCATCTATCGCGACAGGGGCACGCTCTACAAAGTGAGCGCGCAAGGCGGCGAGCCGACCGCCCTCTGCAAGATCCCCGGCACGGGCGCGATCATCGGCGCCGCATGGGGGCGATCGGGGAAGATCGCATTCTCGGTCTGGCGCGGAGGCATGTACCAGGTCGGCGAGGGGGGTGGCGACCCGAAACTCTATATCGACATCGATCCCGCCACGACCATCGACTATCACTACCCGTCTTGGCTCTCCAACGGGGACCTCCTCTACGTCACACATTGGAAGCAGGATCGGGACAGCGCCGGGCACGTCCAGCCGCTCGTCACGATCTTCGACGGCAAGCGCCCGATCGCGCTCCACGCGGACCTCGGGGACGGCGACGTGGCACCCCAGGTGACGACCACGGGGGAGCTGCTCTTCCTGCGAAGCGGCACCGGCGCGGGGATCTGGGCGTTGGCGTTCGACGCCGCGCGACGGAGAGTGTCGGGCGAGCCTTTCCTCGTCGCGCCCGGCGCGGTGTCGATCAGTCTCTCCGACGATGGGAGTCTTCTCTACCTGGGAGGAGAGAATCGAGACGCGGCGAGCGAGATGGTTTGGCTCGATCGCTCGGGGAAGACACTCGAGACGCTCACGCCGACTCACCCGGGCCTCGAAGCGCCGTCGATTTCGCCCGACGGCCGGCGGATCACGTTCGTCGCCGCCACGAATGGAAATCAGGACATTTGGGTGCGCGATCTGCTTCGCGGCGCGGAGACCCGCCTCACCTTCGGCGGCGCGAACGAACTCGCTCCGCGGTGGTTTCCCTCGAGTTCGCGAATCGTCTACATCGAGCGGGCCGGCGTCGCGGGCCGCTACATGGCCGTGAACGCGGACGGCTCGGGCGGGCAGTTGGAAGTCGCGCCGCGCGCCGACCTCGGCGGCACGGCGGGGAAGCCCAGCCCCCTCGACATCGCGCCGGACGCAAAGTCGGCGATCCGCATCACGAACACCGGCGGACACAGCCACCTTCGCGTGGGGCCGCTCGATGCCGGCGGCGTGCTCGGTTCGCTGAGTCCATTGATTCAAGGCCAGCCCGAACCCGATGTGGGCCAAGGCGCCATCTCGCCCGATGGACGGCTACTGGCGTACGTCACCGACGATCCGGGAAAGAACGACCTCTTCCTCACGCGTTACCCGAGCGGCGCCGGAAAGTGGCAAGTCGGCACCGACGGCGGACGCGAGCCTCGCTGGTCGGCGAAGACGGGCGAACTCTTCTTCCTCGGCGGCAGCGGCCCGGGCAATCGCTGGCTCGCGGCCGCGAGCGTGAACCCCGCGCAAGAACCCCCGCTCGAATCGGTCACGAAGTTGTTCGACCTCGGCCCGCTTACCTCCATCTCGGACTACGATTTCGACGTGAGCCCCGACGGCCGCCGCTTCCTCTTTACCCACATCACGGGCAGCGCCGCGGGCGTGCCACGGCGGCTCGTGCTCGTGGAGAATTGGCGTTCGGAGTTTTCGAAGAAGCGCGGGTTGTAGGGCGGAGCAGGCGAGAGTAGGCGCGCTACTACAGGAGCCCGCCGGCCATCGACAGCCGGCGGGCTCCTTTTCGTTACTT
>DASTSZ010000292.1:0-4596 GCA_035760425.1 Candidatus Eiseniibacteriota bacterium
TGGGCCTTTCTGAGGCGTCGCACCGCCTCCGCGCGGCTCACGTCCGCGCGGCGCATGACGATCGCCACCTTGAGGACGCCGCCGGCGCGCCGAAGGGCGGGCATCGCCTCCTCGTATCGCGCGCCGGTCGCTTCCATGAAGACGCGCTTCGTCCGCTCCTCGAGCTTCCGGCTCGCGGTGCGGAGATCGACCATCAGATTCTCGTACGCCTTCCCCATCCGGATCATCGTGGCGGTCGAGAGCATGTTGAGCACGAGCTTCTGCGCGGTCCCCGCCTTCATGCGCGTCGAACCGGTCAGGACTTCGGGGCCGACGCGCGGCGCGATCACGACGTCGCAGAGGAGTTTGCCGTCGGCGGCAGGATTGGCGGTCACGGCGATCGTCGCCGCGCCGATCTTCCGCCCGAATTCGATGGCGCCGATCGGATAGGGCGTGCGGCGGCTCGCCATGATGCCGACGATCACGTCGTTCGGCCCCGCCTTCCTCTTCTTCAGCGCGACCACCGAAGCCTTGGCGTCGTCCTCCGCGCCTTCCACGGAGCGGACGAGGGCGCGGCGACCTCCGGCGATGATCCCCTGCACGAGCGTGCGCGGCGTGCCGAAGGTGGGCGGGCACTCCGCCGCGTCGAGGACCCCGAGCCGTCCGCTCGTCCCGGCGCCGACGTAGAAGATCCGCCCGCCGCGCTCCAGCCGCTCGACGATGAGATCGACCGCCTTCGCGATCTTCGGGAGTTCGCGGCGAATGGCGCGCGGCACGCCGGCGTCTTCCTGGTTCATGAGCCGGAGCACCTGCGGCGTGCTCATGCGATCGAGGCGGCGCGAACGCGGGTTTCGCTGCTCGGTGACGAGCTTCGAGAGTTCCTTGAAGATGGTCTTGCCGCTTCGGCGGTCGGTCACCGGGATCGGATCATCCGTCCATCGTGGTCGACGGTGCGCCCCGACGTGTCGGTGGCGCGGAGACGGAAGAGATAGACGCCCGTGGCGGTCTCGTGCCCCTTCGAGTCCCGGCCGTCCCAGCAGTAGACGTTGAACCCGGCCGCGCCGGGGAGCGGAATGGAGGCGACGCGGCGCCCCGCCACCGTGTAGAGGAGCAGTTCGACGCGGTTCGCCGGCGCGCTCAACTCGTACTGGAAGATCGAGCCGCCGCATCCGGCGCCCTGGCGGCGCGGGTCGACGACCGCCACGCCGCGAAGCGTGAACTGCGAGCTGATCGTGAAGGGCGCGACGTCCAAGTCCGTCGAGCTTCCCCCGATCGCCACGCTCAAGACGCGCGATCCGGAGTGGCGGTCGCCGCCCAGGCTCTCGAGCGCCCAGCGGCGGCCCGTCCCGTCGAGCGACGTCGGCACGGCGGGGATGGCCACTCCGTCGAGCAGGAGCGTGAGGGAGTCGGCCGTGAGCGGAATGGGCGAGGTGATCTCCGCCCGCAGGAGCGCCGAACTCTCCACGAAGACGAAGTCGACGATCTCGACCCCGTTGGCGAAGTAGCGGATCGGCGTTCGCACGGCGAGCGGGAATTCCTGCACGCGCCCCACGTAGTCGGTCGCCTGCACGAGAAGGTCGTAGTTCCCGATGTGCGGCCGGATCTTCCCGGTCAAGACGGCCTGGCGAGACGTATCCGAGAAGACGACCGTGAAGTTCGTCGAGTCGAGCGGGGTCGTCGTCGCGGATCCGATCTTCCGTTCCGCCATCGCGAGCCGCGTCACCGCCTCCTCGTCCCGCACCTTCGCCTGGAGCGCGATGCTGTCGGTCGGCGAATCGGTCGTGAGCGCCGCGCCCGAGGCGACGGGCGTTCCGTCGAGCGTGACCTCGAAGACGCGCGGAGGCAGGGCGTCCATGCGGAGCATCGGATCGCCGAGCAGGAGCACGGTGCGCGTCATGACCGACTGGAGGAAGCCGGCCGCGGCGTTCTCCACCGCCGCCTGCATCAACACCTCGCCGAGGATCCAGCGCGCCCGGCGGATGCCCCCCTGGTCGACCACCGACGGCGGCGTGCTGAAGAACGCCTTTCCCACCAGCAGGTTGTACGCGGCGTTCGTCTCCAACACCTCATACGCGCTGCTCCCGAGCGACGCGATGGAGCCGCGGTCGGGAAGATTGAGCCAGAGCTCTCCGATCGCATCGAGGCTGTCCGGGCGGCCGCCGCCCTGGGGTCCATCGGCGAACTGGTTCGCGTGGCAGCCCCAGACCATCATGAACGGCGTGCGGCCGACATTCGCGATATCCGGCACGTCCGCGATTCCGCCGCACCTCGAGCAGAACAGATTTTCGTGGGCCATGAGGTATCGATTCGCGTGCCCCTCGAAGTTGAGGATCAGGCTCCCCCCCGCGACCGCGTTCTGGAAGAGCGAATTCGCCCCACCGGTCGTCCGCAATTGGTCTTGTACGCACTGCAACTGGCGACAATTCGCGCCGCCGGGGCCCGGGCAGAACGGACCGATCGCGTCCGTGAATTCGGAGAGATTGTAGTAAGTCGCCTGCAGGTCGGACGTGCCGGGGTTGTTCAACGCGCTGTTTCCGAACCCTTGGTTCGTATTCTGGAACGAGTCCTCGGCCGGCTGCTCGCAGTAGAGAGATCCGCCGAACAGCCCGACCGAGTAGGAGTCATCGGAAACGAGGAGAAGGCGCGCCCGCCACGCGTCGGCCGGTTGGAAGTCCTCGTATTGAATGATCTTTGTGACCGCCTGGTCCAGTTCGGCGGGACTGCTCGCTGGAATGCGGCCCAGCGCCAAGCGCGGCGCCAAGTCCCCGTCGAGGGGGAAGGGATGTTCGAGTCCGAGCGAATAGTAGGAGTCGTTCGCGACCAACTCGCGACCGGCCGGACCAACGATCTCTTCGAATTTCAGGTACGTCGGCACCCAGTCCGCGCTCGCCGTGCCGGTGCCGCCCTTGTGATCCATGCTCGCGTCGCCGGCGAGCACCACGAAGGTCGGCGCCGGGGTCCAGGTGAGGTAGGCATGGCGGAGATATCGGCGAATGGCGTGCGCCGATTTGATACCGCCATTGAACTCGTCGTAGATGTTCTGGATGTCCGCGACTTCGACGACAAATCCCTGCGTGCGCCGGTAGTCGGCGAGTCGGGCCGCGGCGGCGGCGAATGCCGTCGGCGCGACGATGACGGCGCGGGCGAGCTTTCCGACCGAATACGGACCGGGGTTTCCGAGGTCCGACGGCGTGTCCTGCGTGATCGCCCCCGCGGCAAGGGTGGGCTCGCTGCCGGAGGCGAACGCCACGAAGGAGCGAACTCCCCCTGTGGCGTCGGTCCGGAAGGTCGCCTGGAATCCGCCTCCCGACGGGGAAACCGTCGCGCCCGTGACGCGGGTCGGACGGACCGGGTCCGTGATGTCGTAGACGGCGATGTCCGATCCGGTGAACCCGGCGACCGTGATCTCGCAGATTCCCGGCGTCGTGCCGGAATTGAACGCGAGATAGTTCGAGCGGGCGAGGTACTTGCGAGGGTAGGTCACCTCGATCACGTCGAGCCACGCGGCGCTCCCGAGAATGAAGGTGCTCCCGCCCGGCACCTGGCGCGTGCCGACGTGGCGATACGTGTTCGTCCCGCTTCCCAAGTGGTCGCTCGAGAAGTTGAATCCGCTGTCGTAGAAGAAGACCTCCTGCCCGAAGAAGGTGAATCCGTTCGAGAGCGTATCCGTGACGCCGGACGACCCGTTCACGAACATCTGCAGGCGATGCAACGACCCCGTCTGTCCCTGATACCGCGCCCGGACTCGATAGCTCTGCCCGGGCTGCACGTCGAAGATCGGAAGCGGGGTCGTGAAGACATCATCGGAGAGGCTCAGGTCGCTGTAACCGAAGGTCCAAAACGTATACGGAATGTTCTCCGCCGGGGTGCCGCCGAACGGGTCGGGCGCGGAAAGGAGGAAGTTGTCCTGCTCCATTCGTTCGACGTGATTGAACCACGTCGGCGTCACGGGCGTCGGATTCGCGATGACGCCCGAGACCGAGTCGGCCGCCGCCGCGTCGGCGAGCGTCCAGGTAAGCCAGTAGACGTTCGCGTCCGCGTAGCGGTTCTCGATCGAGCCGGTGCCGACGCGGTCGCGGAGGTGGCGGCCGTAGAAGCTGACGGCGTCGCCGGCGTCGAAGACGCCGTTGCCGTTTCCGTCGCGCGCCACGACCGGAATCGGCGTCGCCGTGGGCTGGTCGAGGGCGTCGTCGTACCCGCGCTCCCAGAGGCCGATCTTCGCGATCGAGATCCCCGCGGGGAAGCCCGCCGCCGCGAGCGTCGCGTACGTCACCGACGTCCACCCCGTCTGCGTGACGGAAATCCGGAACTCGGGGTTCCCGTCGAGCAGCCGCCTGGCCGCCGGCGCGCGCGCCGGCTCGCTCGGCCGTCGCGGGAACGAACGCGCGGCCGTGTGATTCAAGAGGAGCCGGTCCTGCATGCGGCGCATCGCCTCGGCGTCGCTCCCGCGCCGCGACGGCGCGCGAAGCGAGAGATCGCGATCGGTGGCCGGCGTGAAATCGACGCGGACGACGAGGCGCCGGAGCACGCGATAGCTCCGGGTCGCGGGATTCCACCGCACGGGCGAGACGCGGATCGGCACGCTCCAGAGTTCGCCGACCGGAACGCCGGTCCCGA
>DASTSZ010000293.1:0-4674 GCA_035760425.1 Candidatus Eiseniibacteriota bacterium
GCCTCACAGTCGAACGAATCCCGAGCGGGGGCCGCCACCAGCGGCCCCCGCTCTCTTTTTGGGCGCCGCGCCCTTCCTTGACGCTTCGCGAGCCCCTGTGGTACCCTTGTACAAAGCCGGTATTCCCATGAAACGAATGCACTTAACTTGATTGGGGGCGGCCTTGAAAGACTACCTGCCGAACCAAATCCGCAACGTCGCGCTCGTGTCCCATCACGGGACGGGAAAAACCTCGCTCGCTGAGGCGGCGCTCTTCCGCACGAAGGCCATCGCGCGCCAGGGGAAGATCGAGGAGGGCACCACCGCGCTCGACTTCACCGCGGAAGAGCAGCATCGCCGCATCTCCATCAGCCTCGCCCTGGCGCCCATCGAATGGAAGAATCAGAAGATCAACTTCATCGACACGCCCGGGTACGCCGACTTCGTCGGTGATCTTGTTTCCGGATTGGAAGCGGCCGACGCCGCGGTGCTCTGCCTCAAGGCTCCCGCCGGTATCGAGGCGGGGACGGAAGCCGTGTGGGAGCGTATCGAGGAGCGCGGTTGTCCGATCCTCTGCGCCGTGACGCAGATGGACAAGGAGCACGCTTCGTTCACGAAGACGATCGAGGGCGCCACCGACAAGCTCGGGAAGCGATTCGTCGCGATCTCCTGGCCTATCGGCGAAGGCGACAAGTTCCGCGGCTTCGTCGATCTCGCCGCGAACAAGGCGTTCCTCTTCGAGAAGGATGGCGCGCTGAAGGAAACGCCGATCCCCGCGGAACTCGAGGGCGACGTGCAGCAGGCTCGTTCGGCGCTCGTCGACGCGGCCGCCGAAGCCGACGACACGCTTCTCGAGAAGTTCCTGAGCGGCGCCGACCTGACGGTGGACGAGATCCACACCGGGCTTCGCGAGGGCGTCCTCCATCGGAATTTCATCCCCGCCATGCCGCTCGCCGCCATGCCGTTCCTGGGTCTCGATCTCTTCCTCGACACGATCCTCGACCTCCTTCCCTCGCCGGCCGATCTCGGGGCGGTGGTGGGGAAGAAGCCGGGCACCGACGAGAAGATCGACGTGAAGCCCGAGGCGAACGCGCCGTTGGCCGCGCTCGTCTTCAAGACGAGCGGCGAAGGGCAGGCGGGCGATCTCTCCCTGATCCGCGTCTACTCAGGCACCCTCACGCACGGGAAGGAAGTCTTCAACTCGAGCGCGCAGCGGGCCGAGAAGATCGGGCAGCTCTACATCGCGCAGGGGAAGGAGCGGAAGGACGCGCACACCATCGGCGCGGGCGACATCGGCGCCGCCGTGAAGCTGCGCGAGACGCACACCGGGCAGACGCTCTGCGACAAGGCGCACCCGATCGTGCTCCATCAAATTCCGTTCCCAACCGCGAACCACGAAGTCTCCATCCATCCCAAGTCGAAGGGCGAGGACGAGAAGGTCGGGTCGGGGCTCCACCGGCTCCGCGAGGAGGACCCGACGCTCCACGTGCGCGTGGAGGGGGATCTCCACCAGACGATCCTCTCGGGCATGGGGGATCTCCACATCGACGTGGCGATCGAGAAGCTCCACCGCCGCTTCCACGTCGACGTGATCTCCACGAAGCCGCGCATCCCCTATCGCGAGACCATCCGCAAGACGGTCGCGAAGCAGGGGCGGCACAAGAAGCAGACCGGCGGGCGCGGCCAGTTCGGCGACGTCCACGTGAAGTTCGAGCCGCTGAAGCCGGGCGACGGCTTCCAGTTCGTCGACGAGATCGTCGGCGGGTCGGTGCCGCGCAACTACATCCCGGCCGTGGAGAAGGGGATTCACGAGGCGATCCACGAGGGGGTTTTGGCGGGCTATCCGATGGTCGATTTCCGGGCCACCCTCTACGACGGCTCCTACCACTCGGTCGACTCGTCGGAAATGGCCTTCAAGATCGCCGGCGCGCTCGCCTTCCGGGAAGCCTGCCGCGAGGCCTCGCCCGTCCTCCTCGAGCCGATCGTGGAGATCGAAGTCCACGCGCCGAAGGAATATGTCGGCGCCGTCACGGGGGATCTCTCATCCAAGCGAGGGAAGATCCTCGGCATGGCCTCCGAGGCGCGGCGCGACGTCATCCGCGCGCACGTGCCCCAGGCGGAACTCTACAAGTACTCGACGCACCTGCGCTCCCTCACGCAGGGCCGGGCGTCGTTCCGGACCAAGTTCTCGCACTACGAGGAAGTCCCGCGGGAACTCGCGGACAAAGTCATCGCCCAAGCCAAGGCCGACAAAGAGGCCATGGCCCAGGCCGCACACTAAGCCGGGATCGGAGATCTTCATGCATCGTGGCATCGCACCTCGCTCCGCTTGGATCGCGCCGCTGACGCTGGCGCTGGCGGCCCTGCTCCTGGGCACGGCGCCGGGGGCCCGGGCGGCCTCCGAGCCGCACGACCGCTATCGAACCGCGCCGGCGCGGCCGGCCGATCCGCTCGCCGCCTCCGCGGTGACCCGGCTTCGGAACGAAGGGACGGCGGTGCTCTGGGTCCGGTTCCTCGACAAGGGCGAGCGCGACGAGGCGTCGTTCCAGGATGCCGTCCGCGCGGCGGCCTCCCAGGTGAACGCCCGCGCCCGCGCGCGCCGCGCCCGCGAGAACGGCGGCCGCTTCGTGCCCGACTGGTACGACGTGCCGGTCGTCGCGAGCTACGTCGACGGCGTCGCCTCCACGGGCGCCCGAGTGCGGAACGTCCTTCGATGGTTCAACGCCGTCACGGTGGAAGCCGACGAGGCGACCGCGCGCCGCATCGCCGCGCTCCCCTATGTCGCGAGCATCGATCCCGCGAACCGCTCCCGCGCCATCAAGCCGGTCGAGGTCGGGACCGTCCGCGAAGCCCCCTTCGGCGCCGGCCGAGCGCCTCGCCCGCCCGACTCCGGCAACGTGGCGCAGGTCTGGGGCGGCGTCTCGCTCTCCAAGCCGAGCGACTACGGCAATTCCATCGGACAGCTCACGTCGATCAACGTGCCGGCGGCCCACGACTCGGGCTTCAGCGGCGCGGGCGTCATCCTCTGCGTCATCGACACCGGGTTCGACCGCTTCCACACGTCAACCTCGCCGCTTCATAAGATCGCCGAGTACGACTTCATCCAGCACGACGGCGAAACGGCGAATCAGGCCGGCGACACCTCGGATCAGTGGTCGCACGGCACCGGCACCTGGGCCGTCTCGGGCGGCTACTGGCCGAGCGTCCTCGTCGGGCCCGCCTACAACGCGACCTTCATCCTCGCGAAGACCGAGTACGTCCCCACGGAAACGCACGTGGAGGAGGACAACTGGGTGGCCGCGGCGCAGTGGGCCGACTCCATCGGCGCCGACGTCATCACCTCCTCGCTCGGCTACTCCGACTTCGACCCGGCCGGCAACGGCGGGAATGACTACGGCAAGCAGCAGATGGACGGCAGGACCTCCATCGTGTCGCAGGGCGCCGTCATCGCGCACCGCCGCGGCATCGCGGTCTGCAATTCGATGGGCAACGAGGGCTCGCTCGGCGTGACGAGCGTCACCTGTCCGGCCGACGCCGACAGCATCATCTCCGTGGGCGCGGTCGACCCGAACAATCTCATCGCCGGCTTCTCCTCACGGGGCCCCACGTGGGACGGCCGCATCAAGCCGGAGGTCGTGGCGCAGGGCGTGGGCGTCTACTGGGCCGTGGCCGGATCGCCGAACTCCTACAGCACCGCGAGCGGCACGTCGCTCTCCTGCCCGCTCGTGGCGGGCGTGGCGACGCTCGTGCGCGAGGCGCACCCCGAGTGGACGAACTACCAGGTGCGGCACGCGCTCCGTTCGACCGCCGACAAGGCGGGCGCGCCCGACAACAACTACGGCTGGGGGCGCATCAACGCCATCGCCGCCATCTACAACTCGTCGCTCGGCGGACCGGTCTTTCCGTATCCCTTCCCGCTCGTCTCGCCGACGCACCTGAGCACGCTCAACACGGTCCCCATCACGCTGAAGTGGCGCCGCTCGCGCGATCCGCAGTTGGCGGACGCGGTGACCTACGAGGTGAACGTCTGCACCGTCTCGCCGGCGCAGTGCGTCTACACGACGACCACGCCCGACACGCAGTTGGTCGTCACGGCGAACCTCGCGCCCTTCACGCAGTACGAATGGTACGTCCGCGCGAAGGACCCCGCGCTCCACGCGCGCGAGAGCCGCGACCGCTTCCGCTTCACCACCGGCAACATCACGGGCGTGCCGCAATCGCCGCCCCCGACCGCGCCGAAGGTGCTCCTGGCGCAGAGCCGGCCGAACCCGGTCAGCAACGGCTCTCAGATCGATTTCAGCCTCAACGGCGCCGCCGGCGTGGTTCCCGTCACGCTGCGCCTCTTCGACGCGCAGGGTCGCCTGGTGCGGACGCTGCTCGACGGCTCGCCTCGGACCGTGCCGACCGCCGCCACGGTTCCGTGGGACGGCGCCGACGCGCACGGACGGCTCGTTCCGTCCGGCATCTACTACTATCAGATCGAGGCGATGGGCCGGCGGGAGTCGAAGCGCCTGGTCGTCGTCCGCTAACCCGACCGAGGCCCCGCTTCGGCGGAGCGTCCGTTCCAGAGGAGTCGAGATGTCCGGTCATTCCAAATGGGCCACCATCAAGCGCAAGAAGGCGGGTATCGACGCCAAGCGCGGGAAGATCTTCACCAAGTACATCAAGGAGATCAGCGTCGCGGCCCGCGCGGGC
>DASTSZ010000294.1:0-7844 GCA_035760425.1 Candidatus Eiseniibacteriota bacterium
CCCCCGCGACCCGTGTACCACCAAGGAACCCACCCTAACCAACTACGAAGAAGAAGTATTCGACTTCTCCGAAACCGTCTGTCCAAGCAGAGCATTGATCCGCTCCACCAACTTCCGAGGCGAAAACGGCTTCGTGATGTAATCGTCGGCCCCGACGTCGAACCCCATCTTCTGGTCGACGTTGCGGCCCTTGGCGGACAGGAGGATCACCGGAATGTGCGCCGTCTCCGGCGACGACTTGATCGTCCGGCAGACTTCGTAGCCGTCCACCTTCGGCATCATGATGTCGAGGACGATGAGATCGGGTTTGTCGCTCTTCAGCCGCTCGAGCGCCTGCTCGCCGTCCAGCGCGGTCAGGACCTCGTAGCCTTCCATGCCAAGGCTGAAGTCGAGAATGTGGACGATGTAGATCTCGTCATCCACGACGAGGATCCGCCCCTTCGACATCCGATCACCCCCTCCGCCAGTCATAGTGAAATGTATCGGCGCATTACGCCGCTTCTGGAGCCCGAACGAGCCTTGTATCGTCCGCTGCCACAACTACTTGCACGAACGCATCGACCACCTGCCGATCGAACTGCGTGCCGGCGCAGCGGTTCAGTTCGGCGACCGCCTCGTCGTGCGTCATCGGCGACCGGTAGGGCCGCCCGAGCGTCATCGATTCGTAGGCGTCCACCACCGCGATGATCCGCGACGCGAGCGGGATCTCGTCTCCCTGAAGGCCGCGCGGGTAGCCCCGGCCGTCCATCCGCTCGTGGTGTGCCAGAATGATTTCGGACACTTGCGACTGGAACTCGATCGGTTTCATCAATTCGACGCCACGAATCGGATGTTGGGCCACCTGGGCCCACGTCTCGGGGTCGAGTTGGCCGGGCTCGTGGAGGATTCCGGGCGAAACGTGCGCCATCCCGACGTCGTGGATGGTCGCGGCGTAGGCGAGGATGCGCGAGTCCTCCTCGGAGAGGCCGAGCCGGCGGCCCACCGCGGTCGCCCGCGCGGCCATCGTGCCCGCCGTGAGGCGGAGGCGGCTCCGGCGGGTGTGGTCGATGATGGCCGACATCGCCTTCGTGGCCTGCTCCGCCTGATCCGCGGTCGCCTCGTGCGCCGAGGCGTGCTCCCACGCCCGCGCCACGCGCTCCGCCAGCGAGGTCAGAAGCGACTGATCGTCCTCGGTGAAGGGCGTGCAGGAGACCTTGTTGTTGATGTTGATGACGCCGATCACGCGGTCGCCGACCTTCATCGGCACCGACAGGAGCGACTTCGTCTCGTACTGGTGATGGTTCCGGCGTCCGAAGCGCGGATCGTCCTCGATGTTCGTGACGAGGAGCGGCTGTCCGTGCTTCGCCACCCAGCCGGCGATCGAGTCCCCCATCTTGATGCGCGTGCCGCAGACGACCTCTTCCCGCAGGCCTCGCGCCGCCTTGATGTAGAGCTCTTCCTTCTCGCCGTCGACCAGCATGAGCGACGTGATGCCCGCGTTCATGACCTCGGCCACCATCTCGACGGTGAGGCGCGTGAGGTGGTCCGAGACCGAGCGGGCCGGCGACCAGGTGGCATGGGTGATGACGCTCGCGTCGCTCGGCGTGGCCGGGAGCGTGACCGTGAAGCGGGCGCCGTGCCCCGGCTCGCTGTCGGCGCTGATGTCGCCGCCGTGCCACTCCACGATGCTCTTCGCGATCGAGAGCCCGAGGCCCACGCCCGGGTATTCGCGCGAGAGGCCGCTGTCGCTCTGGTAGAACGTGTCGAACACCTTCGTGAGGTCGCCCGGCGCGATGCCGATGCCGGTGTCCTCCACGATGATCTGCACGTTTCGCCCTTCGCCCCGCACGCGGAAGGTGACGGCGCCCCCCTCGGGCGTGAAGGTGACCGCGTTCGTGCCGAGGTTGTGGAGCACGCGGCGCACCAGCGTGCGGTCGGCTTCCAAGATGACTTCCGAGTTCTCCCGCACGGCGGCGAGCGCGATCCGCTTCGGCTCGGCCAGCGGCTTCAAGATCCCGACTACCTCGTCCACCACCTCGACGACGTTGAAGGGCTCGCGCGTCATGCGGAAGCGGCCCGACTCGAGCTGCGTGAGGTCGAGGATCGCGTCGATGAGGCGCTTCAGCTTCTCGCTCTGCTCGTCGATGACGCGCAGGAAGTCGCGCTGCATGCCGAGGTTCGTGCTCCCCACGTTCTGCTGGAGCGCCTCCACGTAGGCGTGGATGTGCGTGAGCGGCGTCCGGAGTTCGTGCGAGACGGTGGAGACGAAGTTCGACTTGAGTTCGTTCAGCTCCTCGGCGCGCTCCGTCGCCTCCTCCAGGCGGCTCATGCTCTCCTGGAGCCGCTCCACGAGGGCCGCGTTCTGGAGCGCGACGACGGCGTGGCTCGCCAGGATCTCGAGCATCTCGACGATCTCGCGCGTGGGGCGCTTCCGGTCGGCCGGATCGTCCACCGAGAGATAGCCGATGGGTCCGCCCTCTTTCCCGCGAAGGGGAACGAAGAGGACGTCGTCCTGATGCCATTCGCCGGGCGCGCGCTCGCCCAGGTCGGGCGTGTAGCTGTTGGGGTCGACGTCGCCCCAGAACTTCCGGTCGTGCGGGATGTAGTAGGCGCGGCCGATCTTGAACTCGTCGCGGAGCCAGGACTCGAACTCCTCCTTCTTCACGTCGTACTCCTCGAGCTTCGTGATCGCATCGCGGTCGAGGCCCGCGAAGGAGCGCGCCTCGTAGGCGCCGCTGCGCGCGTTCAGGACGCGGAGGAGCACGATCCGGTAGCCCACGGCGTCGCGCACGGCGTGCACGATCTCGTGGAGCACCTTGTCGAGGGAGAGGTTCGAATTGATGGAGGTGGCGATCTCGAGCACCTTCCGCAGGCGCCCCGCCCGCTGCCGGCTCGTGAGCAACTGGTCGCGGTAGAGCTTCCCCATCTCCTCGGCGGCCGTCGAGAGCTGGTCGTTCCGCTGCACGGCGGCTTCGAGCGACGAGCGGAGCCCGCGGAGTTCGCGGCTCAGCGAGCGGCGACGGCGGCCCTCCTCGAAGAGGAGGATCGCGGAGGCCGCGAGCGCCCAGGTCAGTTCGACGGAGGTCGTCACGTGGCGCCTCCCGCCTGGGCGGGCCGCGGGGTCGGGACGGGGCCGGAGGGCGGGATCGTGGAGTCGGCGCCGGCGCCGCTCGCGCGTTCCGCCGAGCGCTCCCGCACGATGGCGACGAGGCCGTCGACCACGACCGGGTCGAACTGCGTGCCCGCGCCGCGTTTCAATTCGGCGAGCGCCTCCTCGTCCGAGACCGGATCGCGGTAGGGCCGGCCCACCGTCAGCGACTCGAAGGCGTCGACGACCGACACGATGCGCGCGGCGAGCGGGATCTGCTCGCCCCGAAGCCCGCGCGGATAGCCGCGGCCGTCCATGTGCTCGTGGTGCGCGAGGATGATCTCGTTCACCTTGGCGGCGAATTCGAGCGGACGGAGCATCCGAACGGCGGACTGCGGGTGCGCCTCCACCTCGCGGTGCTCCCGCTCGTCCCAGGCGCGCGGGCTCGACAGGCGCTCCTCGTCCACGGCGAGCATGCCGACGTCGTGCACGCGCGCCACGTAGCCGAGGACGTCGATCTCGTCGGTCGGGAGCGAGAGGCGGCGTCCGAGTTCGGTCGCCAGTTTGAAGGCGCGCTGCGTGCTCGGCAGAGTGCGGAGCCGGCGCGCGCGGACGACGGCCCGCAGGCTCGCGAGCGTCGCGGCGATGTCGGCCTCGTTCGGAGCCGCGTTCAGCCGATCGAGCGCCGCGGCCACCCGCGAGACGATGGCGGAGAGGAGCCGGAGATCGTCCTCGTCGAAGGGCGACCCGCCCACCTTGTTGTTCGCGTTCACCACGCCGATCGTCACGCCCGAGAGCTGAAGCGGAACGCAGAGAAGCGAGCGCGTCTCGTACTGGGGATGGTTCATCTTCTGGAAGCGGCGATCGGTCTCGACGTCCCGGACCAGGAGCGGCTCGGAGGTCTGCGCCACCCAGCCGGCGATCGAGTCGCCGATCCGGACGTGCGTGCGCGCCGCCGTGTCGGCGTCGAGGCCGTAGGAGGCCTGGATGCGCAGTTCGAGCCCCGCCGCGTCCAGGAACATGAAGGAGACGATCTTCGCCTCCATCACTTCCGCCACCATCTCCACGCACTGCTGGAGCACGGCGCGGAGTTCGGGCTGGACGAAGAGCGGCTCGAGCGATCGGACGAGCTTCTCGATTCCGCTCTGCGCCAGCGGCAATTCGAAGACGAATCGAGTGCCGGCGCCGACCTCGCTCTCGGCGGCGATCGTTCCGCCGTGGAGTTCCACGGCGCTCTTCACGATGGCGAGCCCGAGACCCGTTCCGCCGACGCGCTCCCCGTTCCCTTCCACGCGATAGAAGCGCTCGAAGACGCGCGGGAGGTGGTCGGGCGGGATGCCGCGGCCGTGATCCTCGACGGCGATCCGGAGGCGGTCGCCCGCGCGTTCGGCGCGGACGATGATCTCCTGTTCCGCCGGGGAGAATTTCGCGGCGTTGTGGATCAGGTTCACGAAGATCTGCTTCAGGAGGTCGAGATCGGCCTCCACGCGCGGAAGATCGGCCGGGAGCTCGAGGCGGAAGGCGAGCAGCTTCTCCTGGAGCGCCGGCTCCACCGTGGGCAGGACGTCGGCGACGACGGCGCGAATCGTCAGCGGCTCGGCGCGGAGGCGGCGATGCCCCGAGTCGAGGCGGCTCAGGTCGAGCACGTCGTTCACCATGCGGGCCAGGCGGTCGCACTCCTCGTTGATGACCGAGAGGAACTTCTGTTGCATGGCGAAGGAGGGCTGATCGATGTTGTCGAGGAGCGACTCCGTGTACGCCTTGATGGCCGTGAGCGGCGTGCGCATCTCGTGGGAGACGATGGAGATGAGTTCCGACTTCGACTGGTCGCTCCGCTGGAGCGCGGCGCGGGCCTCGTCGAGCCGGCGCGTCGCGGCGTCGAGATCGGCGCGCGTGCGGATGCGATCGACGGCGAGCCCCACCTGGTCGGCCAGGAAGAGGAGCGTGCGGCGGCGGCGGTCGGTCATCGGGCGCGGGCGGCGATAGCCGAGGGCCGCCACGCCGAGGAGCGACGTGCCGACCAGCACCGGAAGTCCGACGATCGTGGCCGGCGCGGCGCCGCTCCAGCCGAGTTCGTCGCGTCCCACCGGGCTCGTCTTCGACGGATCGTCGACGACGAGCGTCTCGCGGCGGAGCACCTGTCCCACGAAGCCGTTCGGATCGGGCGCCAGGCGCACGCGGCGCGCGCCCGCGAGATCGCGCTCGAAGGAGTGCCCTTCGAGTTCGCCCGAGTCGTCGTCGAGGAGGAGCAGCATGAACTGGTCGGCGCCGGCGAGGTCGAGGACGTGCTCGGAGAGGGCTTGAACGAGGGCGTCCGGGTCGAGCGCGGCCTGGACCGCGAACGACAGGCTGCCGAGGCTGGCTAGCGCGCGCACCGGAGACGCCGCGGACCGCGGCGCCGGAGAGGGTTTCACGGTCGTTTCTCCGGGTCGGTCGCCTCCCGGGCGCCCGTGACCAACGAGCCGTCGGACCGGCGATCGGGGACGATGCAGCTGCCCGGGATGGCCTTTCCGGCCTTCTTGAGTTCCTTGGCGATGTCGCTCACCTGGGCGCTGTGCTGAATGTCGCGGCCCACGTTGCTGACGAGGAGGATCGTGACGGAGAGGATGCCGAAGCTCTTCACGCCGCCCTGGCGGCTCGAGAGCACGGTGATCTCGCCGCGGTCGCGGTCGGCCGCGTCGTACTGGCTCGTCACGCGCGCGTCGAACGTCTCCTTCACCTCGGTCGCGATCGGGAGCGCGCGCTCCGGCGACGTGATGACCACGAAGTCGTCGCCGCCGATGTGGCCGACGAAGTCGCCTTCGCCGCCCTTGTCGTGCACGGCGTCGACCAGGAGCGAGGCCATGAAGCGGATGAGGCCGTCGCCGCGGGCGTAGCCGTAGTAGTCGTTGTAGGCCTTGAAGTAGTCGAGATCGAGATGGAGGAACGCGAACTTCTCGTTGTTCGAGATGCGGCGCGTCAGTTCGTTCTCGATGATCACGTTGCCCGGAAGTCCCGTGAGCGCGTTCGAGGAGAGCTGGGCGCGGCGCGTGCGAAGCTGATTCCGCACGCGGAAGAGGAGCTCCGCGCGGTCCCACGGCTTCGTGACGTAGTCGTCGGCGTAGACGTTCAGGCCCTGGAGCCGATCGTCGAGCGTCGTCTTCGCCGTGAGGAAGATGATCGGAATCCGGCTCGTGAGCGGACTCGACTTGAGCTGGCGGCAGACTTCGTAGCCGTCCATGCCGGGCATCATCACGTCGAGCAGGATCAGCTCGGGCGGATCGCGGCGGACCTCTTCGAGTCCCTTGATGCCGTCCTCGGCGCTCCGCACGTCGTACTTCACGTCGGGCGCGTCGCGGAGCTGCTTCTCGAGAATCAGCCTCAGATGGGGCTCGTCCTCGATGACGAGGATTCGCCCGGTCTCGACCGGAACTTCCTTCACGCCGCCCCCTGGTTCGAGCATGGAACTGGTGATCGTTCTTGGAATTAATCGTCGCGGAGGGGGGTGATCTTGAGTGGAAGCGGGCGGGATGCGGCGGGCGGGCGAATCGCGGCGGGGAACGTTGACCGGGCGATTACATGGGCTTGGGAGACTTGCGGTTACGGTGAGGCGCGGCCGTCGGCGGGGAGCGGCGGTCGGCTAGGCGGCCGGAAAGGCGTCGAGATTCGGGATCGCGCTGACGGTAAAGGGCGTCTTCAGACCGCGCGAGATCGTCTGCCAGCCGGCGTACGCGATCATGGCGCCGTTGTCGCGGCAGAGGATCGGCGAGGGGAAGAGCGCCGGAATGCCGCGCGCTTTGCCGAGCCGGGCGGCTTCGCTACGAAGGAGCGTGTTGCAGGCGCAGCCGCCCGCGATCGCGATGGCCTTCGCGGGGTGCTTGTCGAGCGCGAGCCCGATTCGATCGATGAGCGCCGTGACGACCGCCTTCTCCGTGGAGGCCGCGACGTCGCGGATCGTCGCGTCGGCGAGCGGCTGCGGCATCTTCTCCACCGCCAGTTTCACCGCGGTCTTCAAGCCGCTGAAGGAGACGTCGAAGTTGTCGTTCCCGAGCCGAGCGACCGGGAACGGATACGTCGCCGCGTTCCCCTCGCGCGCCAGTCGGTCGACGTGCGGCCCGCCGGGATAGGGGAGCCCGAGCAACTTCCCCACCTTGTCGAACGCTTCCCCCGCCGCGTCGTCGCGCGTCGATCCGAGCCGCGTCACCGCCCCCGGCTCCCGCACGTGGTAGATCTCCGTGTGCCCGCCCGACGCCACCATCCCGAGGAACGGAAACGGCAACTCATGCTCCAGCCCGGGCGAGAGCAGATGCGCCTCGACATGATTCACGCCGACGAACGGAATCCCACGCGCCTGCGCGAACCCCTTCGCGAACTCGATCCCGACCAGCAGCGAACCCACCAGTCCCGGCCCGATCGTCGCCGCCACCGCATCCACATCCTCGATCCGCTTCCCCGCTTTCGTCAAAACCTCCGCGACCATGCGAGGCAGAAGCGTGATGTGCGCGCGGGACGCGAGTTCGGGAACCACGCCGCCATATTCGAGGTGCACCTCCTGCGATGCCACGACATGCGCCAGCAGTCGCCCATCGTCCACCAGGCCGGCGCCCGTGTCGTCGCATGAAGTTTCCAGGCCGAGGATGAGCATCCGGACATTCTACCAATTGCCGCGGCGGCGCGGGCGCTGAGCAAGGCGGCGGGGCCAGCGGTGGGGTGGGACGGTTCGGTCGCGAAACCCACGAGATTGTGCCAGCTCGGATCGTAGGATTGGGTCGCGTCCGAGGTCAGCGGACCCGGGGGC